>NZ_LHOZ01000017.1:0-32686 GCF_001297205.1 Frigoribacterium sp. RIT-PI-h
CTCGACGGCCTCGTCGGGTTCGCCGCCCGCGTCATCGACGCCCTCGGCGAATGGGGCGTCGCCCTGCTGACTTTCGTCGAGACGGTGTTCCCGCCGATCCCGAGCGAGATCATCCTGCCGCTGGCCGGCTTCCTCGCCGGCGCCGGGTCGATGAACATCGTGCTGTTGATCGCGTTGAGCACCCTCGGCGCCTACCTGGGCGCCCTGGTGCTCTACGGACTCGGGGCCGGGCTCGGCCTCGACCGCAGCATCCGGTGGCTCGCCAAGCTGCCGCTCGTCGACCGGCACGACTTCGAGCAGGCGGCCGGCTGGTTCGAGCGCCACGGGCGGTCGGCGGTGTTCTTCGGCCGGTTCATCCCGGGCGTGCGCAGCCTCATCTCGCTGCCCGCGGGGGCCGAGCGCATGCCCCTGCTGGTCTTCTCGATCTTCACGATCGTGGGCAGCGGCCTCTGGAACGGCCTGCTGATCGGCCTGGGCGCCGCCCTCGGCACCCAGTACGAGCTCATCGACCGGTACGCGAAGTACCTCGACTACGTGGTGTACGCGGCCATCGCGGGCGTCGTGGTGTTCCTCGTCGTCCGGTCGGTGCGCCGTCGTCGGGCCGGTGTCGACGACGCCTCGCGTGACGCCGTCGATCAGGACGTTCGCGGCTGACGCTCCGTCGCCGTCCAGGCGGCAGGCCGGGACGGTCCGTACCGTGGTGGGCAGACCGACGTCGCGCTCCGCGTGCGGCACCGAGCACACGATCCGACAGGACACCACCATGGGATTCCTCGACCGCCTCCTCGGCCGCGAGCCGCAGCAGGGCCAGCCGCAGCAGCCCTCCGCTCCGCAGGGCTACCGGTACGGCCAGCAGAGTTACGAGCAGCCCGCCGCCCCGCAGCAGGGGTACGGCCAGCAGGGGTACGGCCAGCAGGGGTACGAGCAGTCGGGATACGGCCAGCAGCCGTCGGCCCAGCCCGCCGGCCCCGGCGGTGGCCAGACCCGCAGCGACGACGAGATCGCCGTCGAGCGGTACCGCTACCTGCTGAAGACCGCCCCGCCCGAGACGATCGAGCAGGTGCACGCCGAGGCGTTCGCCAAGCTCAGCCCCGAGCAGCGCCGAATCGTCTTCGACCAGCTGACGGCCGAGTCGAGCCCCGGCGAGGCGCCCCGTGGCGACGACGCCGGCTCGCTGGCCCAGGCGGCGACCCGCTCCGAACTGCGTCGGCCCGGCACCCTCGAGCGCACGCTCGGCGGCGGCGCGCCCGGCCAGCAGCAGGTCGGCCCGAACGGCCAGCCGGTTCGTCAGGGGCCCGGCATGGGCTCGATCATCGGCGGGTCGATCCTCGGCACGGTGGCCGGCTACGTGATCGGTTCGACCCTGATGAGCGCGTTCCTCCCCGACGCGGGCGCGACGGCCGACGGAGGCGCAGGAGACGACTCCGGCGCCGACCAGGGCACCGAGGGCGACGGGGGAGCAGACGGCGGTGCCGACGCCGGCACAGAGACGGCGAGCGACGGCGGCGGGGACTTCGGCGCCGACGGGGGTGGCGACTTCGGCGGGGGCTTCGGGGACTTCGGCGGAGGCGACTTCGGCGGCGGCTTCGACATCTGACACCTGGGCGTCACCCGGGACGGACCCCTCGACGCGGACTACCGTCGAGGGTCCGCCCACCACCCGCCGCCAGGCCCCAGGGAGCACCATGACCAGCACCAGAGTCGCCGTCGTCACCGGAGGGTCCGCCGGCCTCGGCCGGGCCACCGTCCGAGAGCTCGCCGCGCGCGGGTGGGACGTCGCAGTGCTCGCCCGAGGCCAGGACGGACTCGACGGTGCCGTCCGCGACGTCGAGGCCGCAGGGCGTCGGGCGCTGGGCATCTCCACCGACGTGGCCGATCGGGCCCAGGTCGAGTCGGCCGCCGACCGTGTCGAGGCCGAGCTCGGCCCCATCGACCTGTGGGTCAACGACGCCATGGTCGGCGTCTTCGGCGAGTTCCTCGAGACCGATCCCGACGACTTCGAGCGCGCGACGGCCGTCAACTACTTCGGCTTCGTCAACGGCACCCGTGCGGCGCTGTCGCGCATGGTGCCCCGCGACCGCGGCCACGTGATCCAGGTGGGGTCGGCCCTCGCGCACCGCGGCATCCCGCTGCAGGCGTCGTACTGCGGGGCGAAGCACGCCGTCCAGGGCTTCACCGAGTCGGTCACCACCGAGCTGATCCACAACAAGAGTGCGGTGCGCATCAGCACGGTCGACATGCCGGCGCTCAACACGATCCAGTTCAACTGGGTGCGGTCGACGCTGCCCGAGCACCCCCAACCGGTGCCGCCGATCTTCGAGCCCGAGGTCGGGGCCCGGGCCATCGCCGACGTCGCGGACAAGCCGCGACGCCGCACCTGGCTCGGTGAGCCGACCGTCATGACGGTCCTCGGCAACCGCTTCGTGGCGAACTTCCTCGACGTGTACCTGGCCAAGAGCGGGTACTCGGGTCAGCAGGCGCCCGACAAGACCGAACCCATGCTGGCGGACAACCTCTACGAGCCCACGGCCGGCGACCACGGCGCCCGGGGCATCTTCAGCGACCGCGCCCGCAGCACGAGCCCGCAGGTCTGGTACACCCGCCACCGTGCCCTGACCGTCGGCGCCGCACTCGGTGCCTCCGCGGCCGCCACCGCTGCCGTCGTGGGCCGGGTGACCCGGGGGCGTCGGGCATGAGCGCCGCGCCCGAGGTCGACGCGGTCGTCGTCGGCGCGGGTCCGAACGGGCTCGCCGCGGCCGTGGTGCTCGCCCGGGCGGGCCTGCGCGTCGAGGTCGTCGAACGCGCGGACACCATCGGGGGAGGTGCCCGGACCCAGGAGGCCACCCTGTCGGGCTTCCGCCACGACATCTGCTCGGCCGTGCACCCCATGGCCCTCGCCTCGGGTTTCTTCCAACGCTTCCAGCTCGACCGCCGCATCGAGTTGACGGTGCCCGAGATCTCGTACGCGCACCCGCTCGACGGCGGTCGGGCCGGCATCGCCTACCGCGACCTCGACCGGACGGCCGAGGGCCTCGGCAGCGACGGGGCGGCCTGGACGCGTCTGCTGCGAGGACTCGTGGAGCGCGAACCCCGCATGTCGAAGTTCACGATGCGCGAGCTCGTCCGAGTGCCGGATGATCCCGTGACCCTCGCCCGCTTCGGGCTGGCCGCCCTCTCGCAGAGCGGCCCCTGGTGGAACGCCGCATTCACGGGCGACGAGGCCCCGTCGATGCTCGCCGGCGTGATGGCCCACGCCATCCGGCCGATGCCCAGCCTCTCGACCTCGGCCGCCGGACTCGTCCTGGCCGTCCACGCGCACGCACGGGGCTGGCCGGTGCCCACCGGCGGCAGCCAGTCGATCGTCGACGCCATGGCCGACGACGTCCGGGCCCACGGGGGCACGATCACGACGGGCGTGGACGTCACGTCGATCGACGAGCTGCCCAGGGCGCGCGCCACGATCTTCGACACGAGCGCGCGCGCCCTCGCCGACATCGCGGGCAGCCGTCTGCCCGACCGGTACGAGCGCGCCCTCCGTCGCTTCCGGTACGGCAACGCGGCGGCCAAGGTCGACTTCGCCCTGTCGGGCCCCGTGCCCTGGGCGAACGAGGAGGCCCGGCGCAGCCCGACCCTGCACCTCGGGGGGACGCGCGCCGAGATCGCCTCGGGCGAGCACGACGTCGCGTCCGGCCGACACGCCCGCACGCCCTACGTGCTGGTCGCGCAGGCCGGCGTGGTCGACGGCACGCGGGCGCCCGAGGGGCAGCAGTCGCTCTGGGCCTACACGCACGTTCCCCGCGGCTCGACCGTCGACCAGACCGAGACCGTCATCGAGGGCATCGAGCGCTTCGCCCCGGGATTCCGCGACACGATCCTCGCGACGCACAGCCGGACGGCCGTCGAGCTCGAGCGGCACGACCCGAACTACATCGGGGGCGACATCGCCTCCGGGGCGCCGAGCGTCTGGCAGCTCGCGGCACGACCGACCCTGTCGACCGAGCCGTGGCGCACGCCGACGCCCGGCCTCTACCTCTGCTCGTCGTCCACGCCACCCGGGCCGTCGGTCCACGGTCTCGGCGGGGCGTACGCCGCGCGCAGTGCGCTGAAGCACGAGTTCGGCATCGACCGGCTGCCCTACCTCGGCGTCGACGCCTGATCAGGTGACCGTCGGGGTGGGCACCCCGACGCGATCGTGCCAGGATCGACGGATGAGCACCACGCACCGCTTCATCGAGGCCTCGCCCCACGACGTCTTCGACGTGCTAAGCGACGGCTGGCTCTTCCCGAGCTGGGTCGTCGGATCGGCGCGCATCCGCGAGGTCGACCTGACCTGGCCGAGCGTCGAGGCCACCATCCACCACTCGTTCGGCGTCTGGCCGTTGGTCATCGACGACGTGACGACGATCCTCGAGTGGGACCCTCCGGTCCGTGCCGTGTTCCACGCCAAGGGCTGGCCGATGGGCGAGGCCCGGGTCGAGATCGACGTCCGCAACCGCATGGGCGGCTGCTTCGTCACGATGACCGAGTACGCCGTCGCCGGCCCCGGACGACTGGTGCCCAAGCCCCTGATGGACCCTCCGCTGCACTGGCGCAACAAAGAGGCGCTGCAGCGTCTCGCCTGGCTGGCCGAGGGACGCGTCAAGGACCGCGTCTCGCCCAGCTGAGCCGCGCCTCGTGAGGCGACCGCGCCTCGTCCGGCCGACCCGCGCCTCCTGACCGTCGTCCGGACGAGGAGGCGCGGGTGCGGTCTCAGCGCTCGGCGAGCGAGTCGCGCACCTTGCGCCGCAGCACCTTGCCGATCAGCGACCGGGGCAGGTCGTCCACGACGACGATGCGCCGCGGCACCTTGTAGGGCGTGAGGTGCTTGCGGGCGAACGAGCGGAGGGCCGCGACGTCGACGTGGGCACCCGGCTTGGTGACGATGGCCGCGGCCACCTGCTCGCCGCCGGGGGTCGGCAGGCCGACGACGGCCGCCTCGGCGACGCCCTCGAACCGGGTCAGGACCTCTTCGACCTCGGACGGCGAGACGTTGAACCCGCCGGTGATGATCAGTTCTTTGATGCGGTCGACGATGCGGACGAAGCCGTCGTCGTCGATGGTGACGATGTCGCCGGTACGGAACCAGTCGCCGTCGACGAAGACCTCGCCCGATTCTTTCGGCTTGCGGTAGTACCCGCTGAAGACCTGCGGGCCGCGGACGATCAGCTCGCCGCGTTCGCCGGCCGGCACGTCGACCGTGGGGTTCTCGGGGTCGACGACCCGCACCTCGGTGCCCGGCAGGGGCAGGCCGACCGTGCCCGCGCGACGCGTCGGCCCGACCGGGTTGGCCATGAGCACGGGCGAGCACTCGGACAGCCCGTAGCCCTCGACCAGCCAGCCGCCGGACTCGGCCTCCCACGGCTCGACGACGTCGGCCGAGAGGGGCATCGCGCCCGAGATCGCGACGTCGACGCCCTCGAGCGAGACGCCCGCGTCGAGCGCGGCCTTCTGCAGGCGTGCGTAGATCGGCGGCACGGCGGGCAGGAAGGTCGGCGGGTGCTTCTTCATCACCTTGAGCACCAGTGCCGGGTCGAACGCCGGGAAGAGGACGAGGCGGGCACCCATGCTCATGGCGAACGTGAGGCAGAGCGTGAGGCCGTAGGCGTGGAACATCGGCAGCACGGCGTAGACGACGCAGGTGCCGCGCTCGATCGTCGGCACCCAGGCCTGGGCCTGCGCGGCGTTCGACAGCAGGTTGTGGTGCGTCAGCTGGGCGCCCTTGGGCGTGCCCGTGGTGCCGCTCGTGTACTGGATGACGGCGAGGTCGTCGGTGGTCGGACGGGGGTGCTTCGCCTTGATGCGCGAGGAGCCGACGATCTTCTCCCACGGGGTGGTGCCCGACACGGTGGTCGTCAGCCGCTCGCGGGACTCACGGGCCTTCTTGATCGGCAACGTCAGGGCCGCGCGCGTGGCGAACGGCATCGCGCGGGTGACGTCGACCGAGACGAGGTGCTCGACGGCGACGTCGTCGGGGAAGGCCTGGATCGTGTCGACCACCTTGTTCCAGGCGATGGCGACCTTGGCACCGTGGTCCTCGAACTGGTGACGCAGCTCGCGCGGTGTGTAGAGAGGGTTGTGCTCGACGACGATCGCCCCGAGGCGCAGCACCGCGTAGAACGCGACGACGTGCTGCGGACCGTTCGGCAGCACGATCGCGACCGTGTCGCCGTGCCCGACGCCGAGCTTGCGCAGCCCCTCGGCCGCCCGCGAGATCTGGTCGACGAGCTCGGAGTAGGTGGTCGTCGCTCCGAAGAACTCGAGCGCCACCGCCTTCGGGTACCGCGCCGCGGAGGCCTCGACCAGGTCGAGCAGCGAGCCACCGACCGGTTCGAGGTCGTGGGGCACGCCGGGTGCGTAGGAGTCGAGCCAGGGACGAGCGCTGTCGGTGGTCACCGGGCCACTCTATCGACCACCGGGCGTACCCCGTCGGCTCGGTGCCGCCTGACAACCTGACCGGCACGAGGAGGCGCGGCGCAGCATGGTCCTCGACATCACGGAGAGAGGAACGACACATCGTGAGCAAGGTCTGGTTCATCACCGGTGCATCCAAGGGCTTCGGCCGCGAGTGGGCCGAGGCGGCCCTCGAACGCGGCGACCGGGTCGCGGGCACCGCACGGAAGATCGACGACGTCACACCCTTGGTGGACGCGTACGGTGACTCCTTCCTGCCCCTCCAGCTCGACGTGAACGACCGCGCGGCCGACATCGCCGCGGTGCAACAGGCCGCGGAGCACTTCGGTCGCCTGGACGTCGTCGTGAACAACGCTGGCTTCGGCCACTTCGGCATGATCGAGGAGATCACCGAGGACGAGGCCCGCGCCCAGCTCGAGACGAACCTGTTCGGCGCCCTCTGGGTGTCGCAGGCCGCCTTGCCGATCATGCGCGAGCAAGGATCGGGCCACGTCGTCCAGGTGTCGAGCATCGGCGGCATCAGCGCCTTCCCGACGGTCGGCATCTACCACGCCTCGAAGTGGGCCCTCGAGGGCTTCAGCCAGTCGATGGCCCAGGAGGTCGCGGGCTTCGGCATCAAGGTGACCCTCGTCGAGCCCGGCGGCTTCTCGACCGACTGGTCGGGCCCGTCCGCCTCGCGCAGCGACGAGCTCGAGGCCTACGCCGAGGTGCGCGAGGCCGCGTCGAAGCGTCCCTCGGCCGCCGACCCCGGCGACCCGACCGCCACCCGCTCGGCGATCCTCACGGTGGTCGACGCCGACGAGCCGCCGCTGCGCATCTTCTTCGGCAAGGCGCCGCTCGAGATCGCCACGAAGGACTACGAGTCGCGTCTGAAGACGTGGAACGAGTGGCAGCCCGTCTCGATCGAGGCCCACGGGAACTGACACCCGCCCCGTCCCGCACGCCGCGCCTCTTGCCTCCCTGCCCGGGACGCAGGAGGCGCGGCGTCCGTCCGTGGGGACGACGCGGTGCTCCGTCTCGCGGCTCACCGGTCCTTGAACCACCGGACGAGATCGCGGCGGCGGATCGTGGCCGTGGTCAGGGCGGAGGTGAGGACCGCCCCGGCGGCGGCGGCCAGTGGTGCCGCCGTGAGCAGGTGTGCAGGGGAGTCGACGAGCGAGCCCGCATCGAGCAGCAGGGTGAGTGCCGCGACTCCCGCGGCGACGACGGCCCCGCAGACGGCCCAGGCCGCGGTCTCGACGACCACCACGGCGAGCTGCGCCGTCCGGCTCTGACCGGCCTGACGGGCCCCGCTGAGTTCGAGCCGTCGACGACGGACGGACACGACGCCGAGCACGGCGGCCGTCACCGCGGCGACGGCGGGGGCCCCGCGGGGGAGGCGCCCGCCGACGGCGTCGGAGGCGAAGGGCGACCCGAGCGACGCGTTGAGCTGGCCGAGCGACAGGGGAGCGGTCGGGCCGGCGGACGACGATGTCGTGGACCTCAGGAGGTCGGCGGGGCTGCCGCCCTGCGGCCAGGCACGGGCCCAGCACTCGTCGAACGGGCGTGATGCGTCGCCGGGCAGCAGCACGGCGGACGAGAGCCGGCTGTCGCGCCCGTCGTCCGGGTGCACGAAGACCCCGGCGACGGGCAGCGGGCCCTGCGGCGTGCCGAGCTCGTCACCGGGGGCGGCTCCGAGGCGCTGGGCGAGCGTGGGGGAGAGCCAGGCGCCGGCGCGCCCGTCGGAGTCGGCGATCAGGGCCGCCAGACCGGGGGTGACCTCGAAGGTCGACAGTGTGGCTCCGGGCAGGGAGCTGAGCGCGAGGCCGGGGCCCGGGCGCAGGGCGCCGGCGGCGAGGACGTCGCCGTGCCCGGCGAGGGCGTCGCAGGCGGCGCCGTCGACGCCGCCTTCCAGAGCGGCGGTGCGGGTCGCGGCGCCCGAGGCGACGTAGGCGGAGGCGTCGCGGGTCAGGGACGCCACGGTGCCGACGTCCGCGGCGCCGGCGATGCCGGAGGTGGCGGCGAGCAGCAGGGCGAAAGTCGCGAAGCGGGTGGTGCCGGAGCGGATGTCCCGGCCGGCCTCGCTCAGCACGCTCGAGAGTCTCACGGGGTCGTCTCGACGGTGCGCGGTGCCGACCCTGCCTCGGCGTCGAGCCCGGTGGCACGGTCGGTCGGGCCGAGGTCGATCACCCGGGTGCAGGCGTCGCGGGTCTGCGGGTCGTGGGTGGCGACGACGACCGTCGCACCGTCGTCGGCCGCGGCCCGCAGGCGGTCGTTGACGGTCGCGGCGGACCGTCGGTCGGGCTGCGCGGTGGGCTCGTCGACGAGCAGCAGGTCGGGTCGGGTGGCGACGGCCCGGGCGAGCATGAGCCGTTGCGCTTCGCCGCCGGAGAGCTGGGCGAACGGTCGGTCGGCGAGGGGCAGGAGCCCGAAGCGGTCCAGGGTGTGGCGGGCGGCGGGCGCGGGGTCGCGACGTCGCGAGCCGTCGGTCAGCAAGGGGAAGACGACGTGGGCGAGGGTGCTGCGGCCGGGGACGCCCCAAGGGTTCTGGAACACCCAGCCCGTGCGGGTGACGCCGGTCAGGTCGCCGCTGCCGGCCGCGGGGGTCAGTGTGCCGGCCAGCACCGAGAGCAGCGACGACTTGCCGCAGCCCGAGGGGCCGCAGACGGCGACGACCTCGCCGGGGGCGAGGCGGAAGCTGAGGTCGCGGAAGAGCTCGGGCCCCCGGCCGTGTCGGACGGCGATCCGGTCCGCCGTGACCGACGGCCGTGGAGCCCCGTCACCCGCAGGAGGCGCGGCGGTCGTCGACACGGAGGCTCACCTCCGTCGGTGGCTCGGTGCCCTCGGGCAGTCGGACGAGGGAGGCGCCGAGGGTCGAGCCCACGATGTCGACCGGGACGGTGCCGCCCGGCAGGGCGAGGCATCCCGTCCCGGGAGCGTCGCCCGTTCTGACGGAGGCGGCGGGGACCTGGAGGACCGGGATCGGCTCGCGCAGCACGAGGGTGGCGGGGATGGCGTCGTCCGCTGTCGCGACGAGGTCGTCGATACCCTCGGCACCCGCGAGAGCGGCGAGGAAGGCGGGGTCGGTGCTGCCGGACTCGTCGGTCATCGGGCCCGTGGCACCGAGCACGGAGAGGTCCCTCGCCCCTGGAGCGAGGTCGGCCGGCACCGACGAGAGCCGGACGGCGCTCACCGTCGCGGGTGCGGACGCGAGTTCGTCGCCGGGTCCGACGACGGAGCCGAGGTCGGCGCAGCTGGTGACGGGTGTCGTGACGCGGGGGAGGCGGACGACCTGGTCGAGAGGGAGGACGAGGGGCGCGTCAGGACGGGTGATGCCGACTGTCTTGAGTAGTGCCGCCACGGCGCGGGCGGGGCCGGCGCCGAGACGGCCGTCGCTGCCGACGGGGTGTCCGAGCCTCGTCAGTTCGTCTTGGGGGGCGCGGACGTCGGCGCCGCGGTCGCCGAGCTGCAGGTCGCGGTAGAGCGGCACGCTCGTGTTCAGGCCGAGCAGCGGCCGTTCGTCGACATGGGCCACGACCGTGCCCGAGTCGAGGCTGCCGCCCGGTGTGCAGGGGCGTCGGGTGAGGACCCCGCCGACCGGGCTCGTCACGCCGACGGGATCGCCGCTCACGAACGAGACCTGCACCTTGCGACCGTCGTCGAACGAGCTGTGTGTCGCCGGCGCCGTGTCGCCGGGCGTCGCGGTGGCGAGCACCGACGGCGGTTCGACGGGGGCCAGCCCGACCGCGAGGCAGGCCCCCGCCGCGACGAGCGCGACCCCGCACACCGCCGCGACGGCGACGACGTGTGCCTTCACCTCTGCCCGGACCCGACGGCGAAACCGACCCGGGTGAAGCAGTCCTGGGCCTCGGGTGAGTCCGCGTCGAACGGGAACGGCTCGTCGCTCTCGAGGTCGGACTTCAGTGCTGCCTCGTCATAGTCCTCTTCCGTGACACCGAGCTCGGCCAGACAGCGCGTGGCCACGGTGAGGGGATCCGCGATGAGGTCCGGGTTGCTCTGCTGGACGGAGAACAGCGACTCGATGGGTGCCAGCTGTGCCGAACACTCCTTGCCCGCCTCCATGTACTCCTCGACGTCGTCTCGAGTCGAGAGACCGTCGGGTGGGGTGATCTTCATCGTGCCGTTCTTGTTGCGGGCATGCTCTTCGTCGGCATAGCCGACGTCCTTCATGCACCGTGTGTAGAGGTCGAAGGCGGCGTCGTAGTCAGCTTGAGGGATGCTGCCCGTCGTGACGGCACGTTCCAGGACCTCGATGACGAACGGGTCCTGTTCTTGCTGGAGTTGGCGTTCGAACATCTCGATCAGACTTCCCGCCATCTTCTCGTCGCTCTTTCCGTCGTCGTAGGTGCTCGACGTCGTCGAACAACCGGCGAGGAGCAGGGTGGCGATGAAGATGGCGCTGAGCGTTCGTGTGCGCGACATGAGACCTCTCGATCCGGATGACAGGTGGGTGAGGGGAGGGCGGGCGTCCGGACCCGCCCTCCCGGAGTGGATCAGCGGAACTGGTACCAGGCCTCACCGGAACTCAGGCCGCAGCTCGCTTTCGCCCACGTGCTCGACGAGGCCCAGCCCGACAGGAACGACGCGCATCCGTGCTGCGCGTACGAGCGACCCTGAGTTCCGCCGGATGTCGTCGTGGAGGCGCTGGCCTGGACGAGGGACACGGACGCTGTGCCGGACCCGGCGGCCTGGGCCGGGACGCTCGTGGCGACGGCACCGCCGAAGGCGAGCGCGGTGGCGAGGACGACGGTGCCGAGAGAGCGGCGTCGCGTGATCTTCATGGAATCTCCTTTGACTCGATCGTCGCCCGGCTGGACGGCGTGACCGATACTTCTCGTGTTCGACAAACATGTCAAGTGTCGGAACGACTCGGGATTCGCCGCCGCGAGAAGGCGTCGGGATCACCCAGCCACCGCGGCGCATGATCGAGGCATGCCCGCTCTGACCGAACCGCTCCGCGCCCGCCTGCAGTACACCTTCAACGGGCAGTACACCGGCACGCCCGAGTGGGTCACCGACCTCGAGAAGGGCGACGACGAGGGGTTCTTCCTGCCGGGCTCGGCGGTGTGGGCCGTGCACGGTGCCATGTCGACCATCCCCGCCGGCGTGCGTGCCCTGCTCGTCCAGGCTCTGCACCCGGGGGCGCTCGCCGGCGTGCACGACCACTCGCGCTTCCGCGAGGACCCGCTCGGTCGCCTGGCCGGCACCATCCGCTGGATCTACACCGTCTCGTACGGCAGCCGCGAGGCCGCCACCCATGCGTCGAACTGGGTGTCGCGCCTGCACACCAAGGTCGTCGGCACGTACGACGACCGGAACGGCGTGAGCCACGACTACGCCGCCAACGACCCGGAGCTGCTCAGCGGGGTGCACATGGCCTTCGCCGACTCGTCCCTCGCCGCCTCCCTCGAGTGGGGCCGCGAGCCGATCCCGGGTGGGCCCGACGCCTACGTCCGCGAGTGGGCGACGGCCGGCGAGCTGATGGGTGTGCCGAACCCGCCGCGCAGCGTCGCCGAGATGCAGCAGCAGCTCATGGACTTCGACCGTCGAGGCGTGCTCGAACGCACGGCCCGCACCGACGACGTCGTGAAGTTCATCAAGCGCCCGCCCCTCTTCCCCGCGCTCAAGGTCGGCTACCCCGTCCTCTTCACCGGCGCGGTCGGCACCCTGCAGCCGCGCTTCCGCGAGTTGCTCGGGCTGCGGGCGCCGCACGTCGGGCCGATCGACCTGCCGACCCGGGGGCCGGCCCAGGCCATGCTCGCCGGTGTCGGGGGAGTCCTCGGCACACGACCCGTCGCCGAGGAACACGCCCTCGCGCGGCTCGACCGCATCGGGTGGACGGCCGCCTGACGCGTGGCTCGACGTCGGGCGGCCGCGACCGCACGGCCCCCTGACCGGGGAGGGCGGGGCCGGGCGCCCGCTGGCAGGATGAGCCGGTGACCGACACCAGCCCCCTCGCCGACGCGGCCGACGAGGGCGAGGCGACCCGCGCCTCCTCGGCTCGTCGGGGTTCGACGGGACGGCACCCGACGGCGCGGTGGCTGCTCGAGCTGCTGGCCATCGTGCTGGTGGGGCTGCTGTTGTCGTGGGGCGTCCGCACCTTCCTCGTGCGCAGCTTCTCGATCCCGTCGGGGTCGATGGAGCAGACGCTCATGATCGGCGACCGGATCATCGTCAACGAGCTCGCCCCCGGCCCGATGCCGCTGCACCGCGGCGACATCGTCGTCTTCGAGGACCCGGGCGGGTGGCTCGGCTACGGCGACGACGCCGGGCAGGACCTGGTCAAGCGCGTCATCGGGCTGCCGGGCGACCACGTCAGCTGCTGCGACGCGGACGGGCACGTGCTCGTGAACGGCGAGCCGCTGGACGAGCCGTACCTGACCCTCACCGAGGGCGGCCGCCGGGCCTCGGCGACCGACTTCGACGTGACCGTGCCCGAGGGGGCGCTCTGGGTGCTCGGCGACAACCGTGACCATTCGGCGGATTCGCGCGCCCACCAGACCGGGCCCTACGCGGGCTTCGTGCCCGTGGACGACGTGATCGGGCGGGCCTTCGTGATCAGCTGGCCGATCGAGCGGTGGCAGCGGCTCTGACCCCGCCGGCAGGACCTGCCCTTGGGCTCAGCCCGCGGCGATGAGCCGGTCGCGCACCTCGCGCCGTAGCACCTTGCCGATCAGCGACTTCGGCAACTCGTCGAGCTGCACGACCCGACGCGGCACCTTGTAGGCCGCCAGTTGGCTGCGCGAGGCGTCACGGATGACCTCGGCGTCGAACGAGGCGCCCGGTTCGAGCACCACGGCCGCGACGACGTCCTCGCCGCCGCCCGACCGGGGCAGGCCGACCACGGCGACCTCGGCCACGCCGGGGGCGTTCCGCACGGCCTCCTCGACCTCGGAGGGGGCGACGTTGAAGCCACCCGTGACGATGAGCTCTTTGATGCGGTCGACGATCGTGACGTAGCCGTCGGCACTCATGGTGACGATGTCGCCGGTGCGGAACCAGCCGCCCTCGAGGAAGGCCTCGGCGGTCTCGTCGGGGCGGTTCCAGTACCCGCGGAAGACCTGCGGCCCCCGAAGCAGCAGTTCACCCGCGGCCCCGGCGACGACCGGACGGCTCGGGTCGGGGTCGTCGCGGTCGACGACCATCGCCTCGGTCGACGGGAACGGCACGCCGACGGTGCCCACGCGGCGGGTCGGGCCGATCGGGTTGCCCAGGGCCACCGGCGAGGTCTCGGTCAGACCGAAGCCCTCGACGAGCATGCCGCCCGTGACGCCCTCCCAGGCCTGGACGACCGCCGTGGGCAGGTTCATCGCGCCCGAGATGGCGAAGCGAGCCGACGACAGGTCGACCCCGCGCTCGCGGGCAGCGTCGGCCAGGCGTTGGTAGATCGGGGGCACGGCCGGCAGGAAGGTCGGCGGGGGCTTCTTCGCGGCCTTGAGCACGAGGTCGACGTCGAACTTCGGGAAGAGGACGAGACGTGCTCCGATGCTCATCGCGAAGGTGAGGCAGAGCGTGAGGCCGTAGGCGTGGAAGAACGGCAGCACGCCGTAGACCGTCTCGTCGCCGTCGACCAGGCCGGGCACCCAGGCGCGGCCCTGCGCGGCGTTGCTGCGGAGGTTGCGGTGCGTCAGGATCGCGCCCTTCGGCGACCCCGTCGTGCCGCTGGTGTACTGCAGCAGGGCGATGTCGTCGACGTCGGGGCGCGGGTGCTTCTTGCGCAGCGGACGGTTCGACAGCAGGCCCTGCCAGGTGACGTCGCCCTCGGCGCCGTCGGTCAGGGCCGCCCGGCTCTTCTTGGCGGCGGGCACCGGCAGCTTGAGGGCGAGGCGCGTGCCGAGTGGCATGCCCTTCGTCACGTCGACCGAGACGACGGTCGAGAAGCCGATGTCGGCGGGCAGGGCGCGCAACCGGTCGACCAGTTTGTCCCACGCGATGGCGATCGTGGCGCCGTGGTCCTCGAAGAGGTGGCGCAGCTCGCGGTCGGTGTAGAGCGGGTTGTGCTCGACCACGACGGCGCCCAGGCGCAGCACGGCGTAGAACGCCACCACGTGCTGCGGGCTGTTGGGCAGGATCAAGGCGACCCGGTCGCCGCGACCCACGCCGAGCCTCCTGAGGCCCTCGGCCGCGCGCGCGACCTGGTCGCCCAGGTCGCGGTAGCTGGTCTCGCGGCCGAAGAACTCGAGGGCGGGCTTCTGCCGGTACGTCGACACGGCGTCGTCGATGAGGTCGACGAGGCTGCCCGTCACGGGCTCGATGTCGGCGGGGCCGCCGGGGGCGTAGCCGTGCAGCCCCGGGCGGTCGATCGGGGCGGGCATGCCCCCCCCTGGGCAGGGCCGGGGATGAACCCCCGGGGGGCGCGGGGCGCGCCCCCGGAGGCGCCCCCGGTCGGGCCCGCGCCGGGCGGGGGGCCCGCGCCACCTCAGCGGGCGTCGCGCCCGGTGAGGGCGAGCAGGCGGATGCGCAGCGGGGCGTCGTCGTCGACCGGGACGGGCGAGGCGAACAGGCCGGAGGCCTCGAGCGCGTCCTTCTGCGGCGCGAACACACCCCAGACGGCCTCGACCAGCGCGTCGTCGAGTTCTTCGTCGGTGCCCACGGCACGGGCGAGGTCCCAGGTGTGGATCGTGACGTCGGCGACCTGCTCGGCGAGGTACTCGTGCACGGGCACCACGTCGGCGCTCAGCCGTACCTCGGCATGGGGGTCGGCCTCGCTCCAGGCGGCGGTGGCCGCACTCGACCACCGGTGCCAGGCCTCGACGAGGTCGTCGCCGAGCGGCTCGATCGAGTTCTCGGCCTCGGCGGGGTCGCCGCCCTCGAGCAGCAGCGGCACCCACTGCTGCTCGCGCGTCACGTGCCGTACGAGGTCGCGCACCTTCCACTCGGTGTCGGGCGTCGGCGCGTCCCAGTCGGCCACGGCCTCGACGCGGCGGGCGAACTCGTCGTGGGCGGTCTTCTGCAGGGTGATCCAGTCGACGGTCATCGGGAGTCCTCTCGGGGTGGGGCGGTGGCTCTCGGCGTCAACCGCGCGGGACGGCACGGTGTTCCCGAGAGCACTGCCCCGATGGTAGGACCGTCGGCTAGGGTCGTCGGCATGACCCTCGGCCTCTCGATGCTGGCGCCCCTCGCGGCGTTCGTGGAGGCCGTGCTCTCGTCCGGCGGGGCGCCGCTGTCGGCGGTCGTGCTCGTCGGCCTGCTCGGCGCCGCCACCGCGGCGGTCGCGCTCGGCGTCGCCCGTGTCGTGCTCACGCTCTGCGGGCTGGCCGGGGCGGTGCCCGAGGTGACGCTCCGCGAAGAAGCCGGCACGCGCCTCCTCGTCTGGCGACGCGACCCCGACGCCCGTGGGCACGTGCGGTCCCGGGCTCCCGGGCGGGCCGTCCCGGCCGCCTGAGCGCACCCGCGCCCGCGTCGATCCGAGATCCGCGTCGATCCGACGCACCCGGCGGCCAGAAGACACCCACCGTCTCTCTGACCGAGGAGCCCTCATGGACCTGTCCACCTTCCCCCCGATCGCCGTCGTCCTCGGCGGTCTGCAGTCGCTCGTCACCACCCTCGGCGTGCTCGTCGACCCCGTGGTCGGGGCGTCGGCCTCCGCCGTCGGCATCGTGCTGCTCGCCCTGCTCGTCCGCCTCGTGCTCGTGCCGGTGGGCGTCTCGCAGGTGCGCGCCGAGCTCGCCCGCCGTCGACTCGCCCCGGCGATCGCCGACCTCACGCGCCGGATCACCGCCCCCGAGGCCCGGAGCAAGGCGCTCATGGCGCTCTACGCCACCGAGAAGGTGTCGCCGCTGGCCGGCTGCCTGCCGACGCTCGCGCAGGCCCCCGTGCTCACCGCGGTCTACTCGCTGTTCGCCCACTCCGAGATCGCGGGTCACGCCAACACCTTGTTGACGCACACGCTCGGCGGTGCGGCGCTCGGGGCGAACCTGTTCGTCACGCTCGGGACGGGGCTCGCGGCGGTCTGGCCGTACCTGGTGCTGCTCGTCCTGCTCGCGATCGTCGTCGAGCTGAGCCGGCGCGCCACGGTGCGGTTCACCGGATCGGCGGCCGGCCCGACGGTGGGGCAGGGGCAGGGGCAGGGGCAGGAGGCGCTCCCCGGCATGGCGGGCGTGCTGCGGTGGTTGCCCTTCGTCAGTGTGCTCTTCGCGGCGTTCGCTCCGCTCGCGGCCGCTCTCTACCTCGTGACGAGCGCGGCCTGGACGCTGGGGGAGCGCGCGGTGCTGCGCCGGGTGCTCGCGCGGTGACGCGGAAGGGCCCGCCCTCGCGATGCGAGAGCGGGCCCTTCGGGACGCTGCTGCCTACGCGGCGAGCGTGAACTGGATCTCGAGCGTGACGGTGACGTCGTTGCCGAGGGTGAAGCCGCCGGCCTCGAGGGCCGCGTTCCAGGTGACGCCGAACTCGGTGCGGTCGATCTTGGTGGTCGCCGAGAAGCCGAGCTTGGTCTGGCCGTAGCCGTCGACGACGAGGCCGCCGAACTCGCTCTTCAGGGTGACGGGCTTGGTGACGCCGCGCAGGGTCAGGTCGCCGTGCACGAGGAACGCGTCGTCGCCCTTCTCCTCGATGCTGGTCGACACGAAGGTCATCTTGGGGTGCTCTTCGGCGAGGAAGAAGTCGCCGGTCTGCAGGTGACCGTCGCGGTCCTTCTGGTTGGTGTTGACCGAGGCCACGTCGATCGAGGCGGTGACCTTCGAGGCGGTGTGGTCCTCGGCCGTGACGAGCGAGGCGTCGAAGGACTCGAACGAGCCCTTGACCTTGCTGATGGCCAGGTGGCGGACGCTGAACGAGACCTCGCTGTGCGTGGGGTCGAGGTTCCAGGTGCCGGCGGGGATCTTCTCTGCGGTGATGGTCATGGTGTTCTCCTGAATCTGTGAGGTCGAGGTCGATGACGTGTCATCGAAGCTGGTACGAGTATATGCAAGCGCATCCAGCCGGACAACATTCCCGGGGTGTCCGGAAGATGTCGAGGGGGTGTCGGCCGGCCCGTCCGAGGTCGGGCCGGCCGCGGGGTCACGCCGGGCGACGCTCGGGCGAGACCGTCTTGCCGGGGTCCTTCTCCGCGAGGTCGCCGAGCGCCTCGTCGATGCGGGACATGACGTCGGCCGGCAGCACCACACCCGCCGCCTTGACGTTGTCGGCCACCTGCTCGGGGCGCGAGGCCCCGATGATCGCGGACGCCACGTTGTCGTTCTGCAGCACCCACGCGATGGCCAGCTGGGCCATCGAGAGGCCGAGGTCGGCGGCGATCGGCTCGAGCTTCGCGACGCCGGTGAGCACCTCGTCGGTGAGGAAGCGCTTGATCGTGTCCGCGCCTCCCTTGTCGTCGGTCGCGCGGCTGCCCGCGGGCAGCTCGGCACCCGGCTTGTACTTGCCGGTCAGGACACCCTGGGCGACGGGCGACCAGACGATCTGGCCGAGGCCGTGCTGCTTGCTCGCCGGCACGACGTCGGACTCGATGACGCGCCAGAGCATCGAGTACTGCGGCTGGTTCGAGATCAGCTGCACACCGTGCTCGACCGCGAGCTCGTGGCCGGCGCGGATCTGCTCGGCCGTCCACTCGCTGACGCCGATGTAGAGCGCCTTGCCGGCACGGACCACGTCGGCGAAGGCCTGCATGGTCTCTTCGAGCGGGGTCTCGTGGTCGTAGCGGTGGGCCTGGTAGAGGTCGACGTAGTCGGTGCCGAGGCGACGGAGCGACCCGTCGATCGACTCGAGCACGTGCTTGCGGCTGAGGCCGACGTCGTTGTGCCCGCGGGGGCCGGTGGGCCAGTAGACCTTCGTGAAGATCTCGAGGCTCTCGCGACGCTCGCCCTTGAGGGCGTCGCCGAGGACCTGTTCGGCCGCCGTGTTCGCATAGGCGTCGGCGGTGTCGAAGGTCGAGATGCCGGCGTCGAGGGCCGCGCGGACGCACTGCGTCGCCACGTCGTTCTCGACCTGGGACGCGTGCGTCAGCCAGTTGCCGTAGGTGATCTCCGAGATCTTGAGTCCGCTGTCGCCGAGGTGTCTGAATTCCATGACCCCACGCTACGCGTCGCGGCGGGCGCAGCGAAGGGGGGTGCGGCCGACTCGGAAGGCGTACAGTGACGATTCATCAGATCATGTCCCCCGACTGGGGGACACCATCCGTCGGACGCCGCGGTCCCACCCGGGGGCGGGCGTCCAGAGCTCCCGCTGACCCGACCCGACTGGAGCACCACCGTGACCTCCGCCCCGCCCCTCGCGGCGCCCGGCCCCGTCCTCACGCCGACGCTGCCCGCGACGCCCACGCCGTTCGTGCCCAACCGAGGCGGCCTGCCCTCCGGCCCGGTGGACGACGCCTCGGCCGCCCTGCCGTGGGCCGACTGGTCGAGCCTGCAGTGGGCCGGTTTCCTGCTGCTCGCCGTGCTCGTCGCCCTGGTCCTGCTGGTCTCGATCCGTCGCATCGTGCACAGGCTCCACCTCGTCCGCGAGCAGGAGGAACTCGGCCACCGCGACCTCGACGGCCCGGTGCTGCCCCCGGCGCACGCCTTCACCGCGCTGGTGCCGGCGCGTGGCCCGGCCGGCCTGGCCGTCACCCTCGACCCGCTGGCGCGGCAGCAGCCCCCCCACGTGCGCGTCCTCGTCGCCGTCGATCCGGACGACACGCTGACGCTCGACGTCGCGTCCTCCGCCGTGCGGCGGCACCCCGGGCGTGTCCAGGTCGTCCGAGCGGGGCCCCGCGCCGGACGTCCGCCCGGGGTCGCCTCGTCGCTCGTCGAGGCGCTCGCCGAGGTCGGCGACGGCGTGGTCGGGGTCTTCGCGGCGGGCGACCGCCCCCCCCCACGGCTCGTCCCCCTCGTCGACTCGGGCCTGACCCGCACCGACGCCGACGCGGTCCCGCACGCCGGTCGGCCGGCACGCGAGGCGGCGCCCTGGTGGGCGCCCCGGTCGGCCGTCGGCCGGTGGTGGTGGTCCCGGTCGGTGGTCCGCTCCCACGGTCGGGCCGGCTTCGTGCCGCTGTCGGACAGCACGCTCTTCGTGCGTCACGCCTGGCTCGCGTGGTCGGGGGGCTGGGATGCGACCTGTGTCGAGGCGGGCCTGGACCGCGGCGTCCGCGTGCCGGTGGCCGGGGCCCGCGTCGTCATCGCGACCTCACCCGAGACGACCGCCGTCGGGCGTTCGCCGGGCGGGCTGCGCGGCCTGGCCCGTGCCCGGTCGTCGTGGGTCCGGGGTTGCCTGCAGGTGCTCGGCCACGGGGACTGGCGTCGGCTCAGGCCGAGGGTGCGTCGCCGTGCCCTCGGTATGCTCACCGAGCCGCTGCTGGACGCCGGCGTGACGATCGTGACGGCCTCGGCACTCGTGTCGACGGTCCTGGTCGGCGCGCCCGCCCCCGTGATCGCGCTCGCGGCGGTGCCGGTGCTGCCCTGGATGCTCTCGCAGCTCCTGGACGTCGGGGGCACGACGGAGGCGGCCGCGGAACAGGGGCGGCGGGCGACGGGGCGGGAGCGCCTCCTGGTCGTCGTCGGTTCGGTGCCCGACCGGCTGGTCACCCTCGTCGCCGTCGCGGCGGCGGTCGGGGCGGAGCTCGCGACCGTGCGGCCGAGGGTCGAGGGTCCGTCCGCGTCGGGCGACCCGATCCGCGGCGGTCGACCCGTCGGGGTCGACGGACCCGCCCTCGGATGAACGGCAGATGTCGGCTCTCTGGCAGTTGGCCCTGATGTGCGTACCCCGACCAAACCGATTCCGTGATCCCCCCCGAACCGGTGTCATGCCCGAACCCGAGTACCCCGTTCAGGGGGCACGTCCCGCCCGTGCCGCCTCGACGAACCCGACACCATCCCTGCGCCTCGTCGCCCGGGTGAAGGAGCTCGCGACCTTCGGCGCCGTGGGCGGGATCGCCTTCGTCGTCGACGTCGGCGTGTACAACCTGCTGCGCGCCACCCTGCTCGACGACAAGCCCATCGGCGCCAAGGTCGTCTCGGTGATCGTCGCAACGGCGGTCGCCTGGCTCGGCAACCGCTACCTCACCTTCCGTGAGGGCCGCACCCAGGCCGTCGTCCGCGAGGCCGTCACCTTCGGCCTCGTGAACGTGGGCGGCCTGCTGATCGCCTCGGCCTGCCTGTTCGTCTCGCACTACCTGCTCGGCTTCACCAGCCAGCTCGCCGACAACGTCGCGGCCAACGGCGTCGGCCTCGTGCTCGGGACGGCCTTCCGGTACGTGGCCTACCGCCACCTCGTCTTCCGCGGCTCGTCCGCGGTCACCCCCCCGGCCGACACCCCCGACGCGTCGGCCGCGTTCGCCACCGTCACCGGCTCCCGGCCGACCGACGAAACCACCCGACAGAACACCACGCAGACCCACCTGCACCCGACCCACTGACTGGAGAGTGATCCTGTGTCGACTGACCCGACCCAGATCCCGACATCACATCTCGCGGCAGGCGAACCCGCGCCGCTGCTCACCCCGCAAGCACCCGCCGACCCGTCCCAGTTCGTCCCGAACCGTGGCTCGACCGGTGCCGCCGAGTCCATGATCGGCTTCCAGTTGCCCGACTGGTCGCCCCTCGAATGGATCGGCTACTCGTCCCTGATCGTCGTGACGATCCTGCTGACCGCCGTCGCCGTGTCGACCCTCTGGTGGATGCTCCACGCCTGGCGGTCGAAGGACAACCTCGACGACAGCCAGTTCAGCGAGAACCCGCTCGACGCCGCCCATTCGTTCACCCTGCTCGTCCCCGGCCGACACGAGGAGGAGGTCATGGGCCAGACCCTCGACCGTCTCGCCCAGCAGGACCACCCGGACTTCGAGATCATCGCCATCGTGGGCCACGACGACCCCGGCACCGAGCGGGTCGCCCGCGAGGCCGCGGCCCGTCACCCCGAGCTCATCCGCGTGGTCGTCGACTCGAGCGTGCCGAAGAACAAGCCCAAGGCGCTGAACCTGGCGCTGCAGTCGTCGCGCGGGGAGATCGTCGGCGTGTTCGACGCCGAGGACGAGGTCCACCCGCGCCTGCTGACGCTCGTCGACTCGCGGTTCACCGAGACCGACGCCGACGTGGTGCAGGGCGGCGTCCAGCTGATGAACTTCCAGAGCAGCTGGTGGAGCCTCCGCAACGTGCTCGAGTACTACTTCTGGTTCCGGTCCCGCCTGCACTTCCACGCCAAGGAGAAGTTCATCCCGCTCGGCGGCAACACCGTCTTCGTGCGCAAGGACTGGCTCGACTGGTCCGAGGGCTGGGACGCCGAGTGCCTCGCCGAGGACTGCGAGCTCGGGGTCCGCCTCTCGAGCGCCGGCGCCAAGGTCGTCGTGGCCTACAGCCCCGAGGTCGTCACCCGCGAGGAGACCCCCGGCACCTTCGTCTCGCTGCTCAAGCAGCGCACCCGCTGGAACCAGGGCTTCATGCAGGTGTACGGCAAGGGCGAGTGGAAGAAGCTGCCCCGTCTGCGCCAGCGCCTCATGGCCCGCTACCTGCTGACCATGCCGTTCATCCAGGCCGCCACCGGTCTGCTGATCCCCGTCTCGATCATCCTGATCCTGACCACCAAGGTGCCGACCGCCATCGCACTCGTCTCGTTCGTGCCCCTGGCTCCGACGCTCGTGCTGCTGGCCGTCGAGTTCACCGGTCTGCGCGAGTTCGGCCGGGTCTACGGGCAGAAGGTCCGGGCCCGGGACTACTTCCGTCTCGTCTGGGGCCTGCTGCCGTACCAGATCTTCCTCGCGCTGGCCGCGGTCCGGGCGGTCTTCCGCCAGCTGAAGGGCCTCAACGCGTGGGAGAAGACCGAGCACACGGGAGCGCACCGCGACGAGGTCGCGACCGAACCGCAGGAGGCGCCCCGCGCCTCCCAGCAGGAGCCCGCCCTGGCCATGACCGGAGGTGACCGATGACCAGCACGCTGAACCGCCCCCGCGCGGCCGACACCACCGTGTCGAACGGCCCGGGCACCCCCGTGGTCCCCACCAAGGACCCGCGGCGCTCCGAACCCGCGTCGTGGTTGCGTCGGCACGGCGCGAGCCTCGCGTGGCTGCTGCCCGTGCTCGCGATCGCCGCCGTCGTCATGGCGTTCAACATGGACGGCTCGCCTCAGCGCATCGACGACGAGGGGACCTACGCCGCCCAGGCCTGGGCGATCCAGAACCTCGGCGAGATCACCCACTACACCTACTGGTACGACCACCCACCCGTCGGCTGGCTGCAGATCTCGGCCTACACTGCCTTGACCGGTGCCTTCTCCCGCTACGACGTCGCCGTGCTCGCGGCTCGTGAAGCGATGCTCTTCTTCACGGTCGTCTCGGTCGCGCTCGTCTGGCTGCTCGGCCGCAAGCTCGGGCTCAGTCGTCCCGCGGCCGCCGTGGCCGGTCTCGTGTTCGCCGTGTCGCCACTGGCCCTGCAGTTCCACCGCACGGTCTACCTCGACAACGTCGCCACCCCGTGGTTGCTCGCCGCGTTCGTCTTCGCCCTGAGCAAGCGGTACCAGCTCGCCGGCTTCGCTGCGGCCTCGCTGTCGTTCGGCATCGCGGTGCTCTCGAAGGAGACCTACCTGCTCGCGCTGCCCTTCCTGGCCTGGATGATGTGGCGCGGGGCCGACACCTCGACCCGTCGGTACACCTTGTCGATCGCGGGCAGCCTGCTCGTGCTCGTCGGCCTCGGCTACGTCGCGCTCGCCGCGGTGAAGGGCGAACTGCTGCCCGGCGCCGGCCGGGTGAGCCTGCTCGAGGGCATCCAGTTCCAGCTCGCGACCCGCGAGGCCAGCGGCTCGGTCTTCGACACCGGCAGCCTGTTCTTCGCCACGGTGTCGCAGTGGTGGCAGCTCGACCAGGTGCTCATCGTGCTCGGCACGCTCGCCTCGATCGTCGCGGTCTTCATCAAGAAGGTGCGTCCGCTGGGCGTGATGATGGTCTTCCTGATCGCGTTCATGTTCCGCCCCGGCGGCTACCTGCCGGTGCCCTACGTGATCATGCTGCTGCCGTTCGCGGCGCTGCTCGTCGCGGCCGTCACGGACCACGCCGTCAAGGCGTTCCGTGCCCGCCGGGCCGGCGCGCTCTCGACCGCGGCCACCCGCACCGGCTCGGTCGCCTGGCTCGCCCTCACCCTCGCGGCCGTCGTCGCGATCGTCCCGCTCTGGGCCGTGCAGTTGCGCGGCTTCCTCGACGCCGACCTCGACGCGCCCATGCGCAACGCCGAGAGCTGGGTCGAGACGAACGTGCCGAAGGACAGCCGCCTGCTGGTGGACGACGCCGTGTGGGTCGACCTGGTCAAGGCCGGCTTCTCCCGCGACAACGTGATCTGGTTCTACAAGATCGACACCGACGGTGCCGTCCAGGCGCAGTCGCCGAACGGCTGGCGTGACTCGGACTACCTGTTCGAGACCGAGTCGGTCCGCACCTCGGGGCCCACCTCGCCCGAGATCCGCGAGGCCCTCGCGAACTCGACCGTCATCGCCTCGTTCGGCGACGGCGACCAGCAGGTCAACGTCCGGCAGATCGACAGCCAGGGCGCCGCCCAGGCGCAGACCGAAGCGGACGACGCCGCGTCGGCCCGCGCGCAGGCCGGGGCCGAACTCGCCCAGAACCCGAACCTGCAGATCTCGTCCACCCTGTCGTCGGCGCTCTCGGACGGCCGGGTCGATCCGCGCGCGATCATCGTGCTCGGCCAGCTCGCCGCCCTGGGGCCGATCTCGGTCGCCGATCCCGAGGCCCTGCCGGGCGAGCAGGACGCCCTGTTCCGGCAGTTCGACGTCACCCCGCAGGGCGGTCAGTCCGTCGACGAGCTGCAGGCGACGCTCGAGGGTCTGGGCAGCGTCTACGTCCCCGAGTCGGTCGTCCCCTCGGGTGACGGCCTCCGCGTCACCTTCTCGGCCGTCGCCCCGACCGGCGTCCTCTCGAACTGATCGCCACGCCGGTGCCCGTCCTCGGGCGGGCCCCGCCACCCCCTCACCGCGTCCCCCCCGTCCCGGGTGGGCCACCCGACCGGAAAGGACCAGCCTCCGTGGCTTCCCTCTCACGCCCCACCGGCGCCCCCGCCGCCGTCACCGCCGTCCCGACCCGGCGCCGCCGTCTCGCGACGGTGCTCGCCCTCACCGCCGCCACCGGGGTCGCCCTCGCCGGCGCCCTCGTGGGCACGTCACCCGCGCACGCCGCCGACGGCGACGGCTGGGTGCGCGTCGGCCACCTCTCGCCCGACACGAAGGCCGTCGACGTGACCCTGACCTCGCTCAAGGGCGGGCAGGGCGTCATGGCCCTCGACGACGTCACCTACGGTCAGGTCAGCCCCTCCCGGGCGCGGGCCGCCGGCACCTCCGTGGTCGCGAGGACCGCGGCCGACGCCCCCGCCAGCGCGAAGCCCGTCATCGCGGCCAACGTCCCGGGGGGGAGCGGCCAGCCGATCACGGCCGTCGCGTACGGCCCGAACGACGACCTCGAGACGCAGGTCTTCAAGGACGACCGGACGCCGCCCGCCGACGGCCAGGCCAAGGTCCGTCTCGTGCAGGCCGCGAACGTGAGCAAGACCGTCACCGTCGCGACCAGCACGGGCACCACCATCGCCGAGAAGGCACCCTTCGGCAGCGCGAGCGGCTACGCCCAGGTCGCGGCCGGCCCGTGGGCCCTCGACCTGACCGGTCAGAAGGTCACCGGCACGAGCGACGTCGACCTCACGGCCGGCAGCACCAACACCCGGTGCGTGCTCGACAACTCGACCGGCGGCCTGACCGTCGTGCCCGTGGTCGCCAGCGCGGCCACCGCCCAGGCACCCGTCGGCGGCGTTCAGACGGGTGGCGGCTACCTCGCCGAGCACCCGCAGAAGAGCGAGCCCAAGGGCCTCTGGGCCACCGTGCTCGGCTGGTTCGGGGTCTGACGACCCGCACGACCCGGCACGACGAGCGCAGCCCGGCAGGACGAGGAGGCGCGGTGGGCGACACACCGCACCGCGCCTCCTCGGCTCCCCGCCCCACCGCACGACCGACGCCCGGCACCATCGGGCAGGAGAAGAGGACGACATGACGAAGAAGACGAAGGCGCTGCTCGCAGCGGCCGTCGTGGTGGCTCTCGCCGTCACGGCCGGCATCGCCTCCCTCGTCGTCGGAGGGCCCGGCGGCCCGTCGACGGACCAGGCAGGCGGCGGTGCGGACGCGACCGGCACCCCCGGCGCGGGCACCGCGACCCCGCAGGCCCGGACGGCCACCGAGATCGGTGAGGACTTCCTGGCGGACTACGTCGACGACGACGGCCGCGTCGTCCGGCGCGACCAGGGCGACGACACCGTGAGCGAAGGGCAGGCCTACGGGCTGCTCGTCGCGGTCGCCGTGGGCGACGAGAAGCGGTTCGACGCCATCTGGCGTTGGACGGAGGACGAGCTCGTCCGTCCCGACGGACTGCTCGCCTGGCAGTGGAAGGACGGCGCGGTGGTCGACGACATGCCCGCCAGCGACGCCGACGTCGACGCGGCCCGGGCCCTCGTGCTCGCCGGCTCGACGTTCGACCGACCCGACCTCACCACCGCGGGCGTCGACCTCGGCACGGACGTGCTCGACGAGATGACGGTCTCGACCGACGTCGGCCGCATCCTGCTGCCCGGCCCGTGGGCGGCGGGCCCCGGCCCGTGGTCGTACAACCCCTCGTATGCCTCGCCCGCCACCTTCGCGCAGCTCGGCGCCGTCAGCGGCGACCCTCGGTGGGCCGAGCTCGAGGCCGGTTCGAGGGCCGTGACCACGAACATCCTCTCGTCGACGGCCCTGCCGAGCGACTGGGCCCAGGTGCGGCAGGACGGCACGACCGTCCCGCTGCCGAGCGCCGACGGCTCGTCGGGCACCGTGCAGTACAGCTACGACGCCGGCCGGCTCGCCCTGCGCTACGCCGAGTCGTGCCAGCCGGACGACGTGGCCCGTGCCGCGTCGATGGCCTCCGTGCTGCAGCGTTACGACGAGCTGCCCATGCAGCTCGACCTCGGCGGTCAGTCGGTCGGCTCGGACCAGAGCCCGCTCGCCTACGCCGCCCGCGCGGCGGCCGAGGCCAGCGACGGCCAGCACGACCGGGCCGCCGCCGACCTGCGCACCGCCGACGCCCTGTCGCAGTCGACCCCGACGTACTACGGCACCGCCTGGGCGGCGCTGGCCGCCCTGCAGCTCGAGGGCACGAGCCTCGGCGCGTGCTCGCCCCTGGCGGTGGCCGGATGAGCCTCGCGACCTTCGTGACCGGCCATCGCGCCGCCGCCCTCGCCGTCGGTGCCGCCCTGGTGCTCGTCGCCGGCGGGGTGACCGCGGCCGCCGTCGCCGACCGGCCCGATGACACGGGCACCTCGACCGCGGCCACGTCGTCGGCCACCGCGACGCCGGACCCAGCCAGCGGGTCGGCCGGTGCCTTCCAGGACCCGGCGGCACCGTCGTCCCCCGCGCCCCGGGCGGACGCCGCGCCCGTCCGCGTCCCGATCCCGCCGAGGGGCGTCGACTCGGGCCCGGAGGCCCGGGGGCTCGGGGCGAGGGGCGAGCCCGACCCGCCGAAGGAGTGGCAGTCGGCGGGCTGGTACCAGGACGGAGCCGTCCCCGGAGCGGGGGGACCGGCCGTCATCGCCGGGCATGTCGACTCGGGCTCGGGCCCTGCGGTCTTCGTCGACCTGGCGAAGCTCGTGCCCGGCGACGAGGTGCAGGTCACGCTGTCCACCGGCTCGGTCGCGACCCTCCGCGTCACCGGCAGCGAGCGCACCCCGCAGGCGACGTCCCCGACCAGCGACGTCTACGGTGCCAGCCCGCCCCCCCGCCTGCGGCTGATCACCCGCGACGGGCCATTCGCCCGGTCCACCGGGCACTACGTCGACAACCTGATCGTGTTCGCGGACCTCGTGACCTCGTGACCGGCGGCCGCCCCCGACCGCCGCGCCGCGCCTCCTGACCTCCCGGCACCCGACCCAACCCGAACACCGACGCCCGACACCGGACACCCGACACCCGACACCTCCGACTCCCACCCGACGGGAAAGGACCCCACCATGAACGACGCCCTCGTCATCATCCCGACCTTCAACGAGCGCGAGAACCTCGACTGGATCGTGGGGCGCACCCTCGCCTCCGGTGCCTCGGTCGACGTGCTCGTCGTCGACGACGGCTCGCCCGACGGCACCGGCGAGCTGGCCGACGCCTACGCCGACCGCGACCCCCGTGTGCACGTGATGCACCGCACCGCGAAGGCCGGCCTCGGCGCGGCCTACCTGGCCGGCTTCGCCTGGGGACTCGAGCGCGGCTACGACGCCCTCGTCGAGATGGACGCCGACGGCTCGCACCACCCCGAGTACCTGCCCGGCATGCTCGAGCTGCTGCGCGAGAACGACCTCGTGCTCGGCTCGCGGTGGGTACCCGGCGGTGCCGTCGAGAACTGGCCGCTGCGTCGGAAGCTGCTCAGCCGCGGCGGAAGCTGGTACACGCGCGGCGCCCTGGGCATCCGGGTGGCCGACACGACCGGCGGGTTCCGGGTGTTCCGGTCGTCGGCGCTGCGCCGCATCGACCTCGACCGGGTCGAGTCACGCGGTTACTGCTTCCAGGTCGACCTTCTCTGGCGCGCGCTCCAGGCGGGCCTGCGGGTCGTCGAGACCCCGATCACGTTCACCGAGCGCATCCACGGCGCCTCGAAGATGAGCGGCTCGATCGTCCGGGAGTCGCTGACCAAGGTGACCCTGTGGGGTCTGCGACGACGGGCCCGCGCCGTCGTCGAACTGGTCGTGCGACACCGTCGCCTGCCGAGCGTCCGCGCCACCTCGCACCGGGTCGGTCCCGTGCGCGGCGACGTGTCGACGCGCTAGCCGGGAGGCGGCACGCGCGCGCCCGGGGTGGTCAGCCCCGGGCGCGCATCGTCCACGCCCGCGTCGTCCGTGCCCGCGTCAGCGGACGATCGCGACCGAGTGCGCCGGGAGCAGCAGGCTCGCACCCGGGACGATCGACTCGTCGCTGGCGAACAGGACGGTCTCGGCGCTCACCGCGACCCGCGCCTCCTGGTCGGCGAGGTTGATCGCGATCCGCAGGTCGCCACGCGTCAGAACCAGCCAGCGGGCGTCGCCGTCGTACTCGACGCCGGTCTCGCCGAAGCGGGGGTCGGTGAGCGCGGGCTCGCTGCGGCGCAGGGCGCCCAGGCGGCGGTACGCGTCGAGCAGCACCGCGTGACGGCCGGTCTCGAGCTCGGACCAGTCGAGCTTGCTGTTCTCGAAGGTCGAGGGCTCCTGCGGGTCGGGCACGGACGACTCGTCCCAGCCCATCTTCGCGAACTCCTCGATGCGGCCCTTCGCCGTCGCCTCGCCCAGATCGTGCTCGGGGTGCGAGGTGAAGAACTGCCAGGGGGTCGAGGCGCCCCACTCCTCGCCCATGAAGAGCATCGGCGTGTACGGGCCGGCCAGGGTGAGCGTCGCGGCGATGATCAGCTGCCCGTCGTCGAGCGTCGCCGCCAGGCGGTCACCGATCGCCCGGTTGCCGATCTGGTCGTGGTTCTGGTTGGCCACCACCAGTCGCCAGGTCGGCATGTGCTCGGTGTCGACCGGGTGCCCGTGCGTCGCCTCGCGGAACGACGACCAGGTGCCGTCGTGGAAGAAGCCCTTGGTCAGCACCTTGGCGAGGGCGCCGAGGGGCTCGAAGTCGGCGTAGTAGCCCGTCGTCTCGCCGGTCAGCGCGACGTGCACCGCGTGGTGGAAGTCATCGCTCCACTGCGCGTCGAGGCCGTAGCCCTGGCGGTGGTCGGGGCCGAAGCCACCGCCGTCGCGCGGGGTGATCAGACGCGGGTCGTTGAGGTCGCTCTCGGCGATCAGCGAGAGCGGGCGGCGCAGGTGGCTGCTGAGGGCCGCGGTGCGCTCGGCCAGTTCTTGCAGCAGGTGGACCTCGCTGTCGTCCTTGAGGGCGTGGACGGCGTCGAGGCGCAGACCGTCGACGTGGTAGTCGTCGAGCCACATGGCCGTGTTGTCGAGGATGAACTCGCGCACCTCCTGGGCGCCGTCGTCGTCGAGGTTGACGTTGTCGCCCCAGGTGTTGGCGTGCTTGCTCGACAGGTAGGGGCCGAAGAGCGGCAGGTAGTTGCCCGACGGGCCGAGGTGGTTGTAGACGACGTCCTGCACGACGCCGAGCCCGGCCGCGTGCGCGGCGTCGACGAAGCGCTGGTAGGCCTCGGGGCCGCCGTAGTTGTCGGTGACCGTGAACCAGTCGACGCCGTCGTAGCCCCAGTTCCAGCGGCCGTTGACGCCGTTGACCGGCAGCAGCTCGACCAGGTCGACGCCGAGGTCGACGAGGTACGGCAGCTTCTCGATCGCGGAGTCGAGCGTCCCCTCGGGCGTGAAGGTGCCGACGTGCAGCTCGTAGACGACCGAGCCGGCCAGCTGGCGGCCGGTCCATGCGTCGTCCGTCCAGGCGAAGGCGCTCGGGTCGTAGGTCTCGCTGAGCCCGTGCACGCCGTCGGGCTGGCGACGTGAGCGGGGGTCGGGCAGCGGCGTCTCGCCTTCGGGGGAGTCGCCGCCGTCGAGCACGAAGCCGTAGCGGTGACCCGGGCCGCGGTCGAGGTCGGCGGGGGCGCGCCACCAGCCGGTGTCGGGCTCGGCCGCCAGTGGCAGCAGCTCGCCGTCGAGGTGCAGGTGCACGGTGGTCGCGTTCGGGGCCCAGACGTCGTAGACGCTCATCGGTCTCCTCGGGTTCGGAAGGGGCGGGGGAGGGGAGGGGCGAGAAGGCACGACATGCCGCTCACATCAGGAGGTGAGCGGCATGTCGTGACGTGTCGCCGGGGGCGACGGTAGTCGGGCGCGACGCGGCGCGACCCGACGGGGTCAGTCCTCTGCGGGGATCAGCAGGGCGACGGGGTACGTGTCGAGCACGTCGGCCAGGCGGAGGCGACCGCCCTCGGGCCGGCGGCCGGTGAGCACGTCGCGGTACGCGCCTCCCGCGGGCAGGACGACGGGGGCGTCCCAGCCGCCCGCCCTCTCGCGGGCGGCGGGCAGGCGGGTCGCGATCGCGAGCGCCCCGCCCCGGTCGACGGCGACGGCCGACCGGCCCGCTCGCCGAAGACCGGCAGCCCGGCGGACCGCGCGAACAGGGCGGGGCGGGCGCGGCGCAGCGTCAGGGCGGGGTGCGTCACGACGAGCTTGGCGGCGCCGGTGTCGTCGCGCGCCGGCGTCGCACCGCCGCGGACCTCGTCCAGGAGGCGCCGGCGCAGCCCGAAGTCGACCTCGCGTCGGTTGTCGGGGTCGACGAGCGAGAAGTCCCACAGCTCGCCGCCCTGGTAGACGTCGGGGCTGCCGGGGCCGGTGAGCTGCATCAGCGCCACGCCGAGCGAGTTGCTGTAGCCGGGTGCGCGGAGGACGTCGACGATGCGCTCGACCTCGTGACGCACCTCGTCGTCGTCGAAGGCGGCGTCGACCGCGGCGTGCATCCGCCCTTCGAAGGCCTCGGCCTCGTCGGTGCGGTCGGTCCACGTGGTCGACGTGCTCGCCTCGCGGGACGCCTTCTCGGCGTAGGCGTGCAGGCGCTCGCGCGACGCGGGCCACGCGCCGACGATCGTCTGCCAGAGGATGTTCTCGAACGGGCCGGCGCCGACCGGGGCGAGCTCGCGCAGACGCTCGAGGGTCGCCGCCCACTCGGTGGCGACCTCGGCCAGCACCGAGACGCGGGCACGGACGTCGGCGCTGCGCTTCGTGTCGTGCGTGGACAGGGTCGTCATGCCGAACGGGCGCTCGGCCAGGCGGACCTGCTGACGCGCGTGGAACTCGTCGGACGTCAGCGAGAACTCGCTCGGGTCGGCACCCACCTCGGTCAGCGTCGCCAGGCGGCTGTAGCGGTAGAAGGCCGCGTCTTCGACGCCCTTGGCCATGACCATGCCGCTCGTCTGCTGGAAGCGCACCGAGGCGGGGGGCGCTCGTCGCGCAGCACGGCGACGACGCGCGCGACGGCGGCGGCGAGGTCGGGGCGGTGGGTCGTGGCGACCGCGGCGGCCTCGGTCAGCCGGTCGGCCCCCTGCGGCAGGTAGCTGCGGTACACCGGGAAGGCCGCGGCCAGCTCGGCCAGCGTGTCCACCACCGACGGGTCGACGGTGCCGCCCTCGGCGATCAGCCGGGCGAGGCGGTTGATCTCGCTGCCCAGGATGCCGTCGGCGATGCCGCGCTTCGTGCCGAGGATCATCTCGTGCCAGTCGACGGGCTCGTCGCCGGTCGTCTCGTCGGCCCCGGCGGCGTGCTCGTCGGCGTCGACCCCGCGGGCCCGGCGCAGGCGCGCGTCGAGGGCGTCGAGGGCGGGTGCCCCGTTCGGGTCGACGAAGAGGCGGTCGAGGTCGGCCAGGGCGTCGTAACCCGTCGTGCCGGCCGTCGCCCAGTCCTCGGGCAGGCGCTCGTCGCCCTCGAGGATCTTCTCGACGAGCACGTGCGCGTCGCCGGTCAGGGCGGCGAGCAGGTCGAGGTAGCCCTTGGGGTCGGCGAGGCCGTCCGGGTGGTCGACCCGCAGACCGTCGACGAGGCCCTCCGAGAACCAACGGCCGATCTCGGCGTGCGACTCGGCGAAGACCCCTCTGTCTTCGACGCGGATGCCCGCGAGGGTGTTGACCGCGAAGAAGCGACGGTAGTTGAGGTCGGTGTCGGCCCGCTTCCAGTGAACCAACTCGTAGTGCTGGCGCGAGTGCACCGTGGCGGCGTCGTCGCCGGGCGAGCTCGTGCCCGGGGCGATCGGGTAGACGTTGTCGTAGTAGTGCAACTCGTCGCCGTCGACCGTGAGGCCCTCGATCGACCCGTCCGTCGCGGCGGGCTCGCCGAGCACCGGCAGCAACACCTTGTCGGCACCCGCGGCCCAGTCGACGTCGAACGCGTCGGCGTAGCGGGACGCGCGGCCGTGGGTCAGGAGGTCCCACCACCAGACGCTCGCCTTCGGGGTCGCGACGCCGACGTGGTTCGGCACGATGTCGACCAGTACGCCGAGGCCCTCGGCGTGGGCGCGCGTCGAGAGCTCGTCGAGGCCCTCGGCACCGCCGCGCTCGGGGTCGACCCGACTGTGGTCGACGACGTCGTAGCCGTGGTCGCTGCCCGGCTCGGCGGCGAGGATCGGCGACAGGTAGACCCAGTCGGCGCCGAGGTCACGCAGGTACGGCACCAGGTCGGCGGCCGCGTCCAGATCGAAGGAGGCGCGCACCTGGAGTCGGTACGTCGAACGCGGGTGCATGGTCGGTTCGTGTCGGGTCACAGTTCTTCCTCGGCCGTGGCACGCAGGACGACGAGCGAGCGACCCACCACGGGGAGTCGGTCGCCGGCCCGCAGGGCCGCGGGGGCCTGCGGGGTCGAGGGCGGTTGGGGGG
>NZ_LHOZ01000053.1:0-32184 GCF_001297205.1 Frigoribacterium sp. RIT-PI-h
GAAGGGCACCACGACGCTCGAGGCGGGGGGGCACGACTCCCCCCCGCGCCTGACGCACGTGCTGTCGACGGCCGGCACGGCCACGACCAGCCAGAAGCTCAAGAAGGTCACGCCCGGTTGGTGGACCTTCTCGGCCTGGGTGAAGAGCGGTGGCGGCCTGGCCACGAGCACGCTCTCGCTGACCGGGTGCGGCTCCGGCGCGAGCACGGACGCCGCGGGCACGACGGTCGTCCCCTCGACCGAGTCCGACGACGGCTGGCTGCACCTGTCGGTCTCGGCCGAGGTGACGCACAGCCAGTGCACGCCCACGCTCACCACGTCGGGAGCCGCGGGGGCCTGGGCGAGCATGGACGACGTGACCTTCACGCCGGGCCGTGTCACCCGCGACGTGCGGGGCGCCGACCTCTCGGGCCTGCCCCGCAACGAGGACCGCGGAGCCGTCTACCTCGACGCCGCCGGTCGTCCGACGGACGCCGTGCAGCAGCTCGCCGATCACGGCGCGAACATGGTGCGGTTGAAGGTCTGGGTCGATCCGACCGACGGCTACAACGACCAGGACGACGTCGTCGCGACGGCCGCGCGGGTGAAGGCGGCGGGCATGCAGCTGCTCGTGGACTTCCACTACAGCGACCGTTGGACCGACCCGGGCGCCCAGACCATGCCGAAGGCCTGGCTCGGGCTGAGCGCCCCCGAGGTCGCCACGAAGATCCACGACCACACCCGCAGCGTGCTCGACGCCCTCGCCGCCGAGGGCATCACCGCGGACGCCGTGCAGGTCGGCAACGAGATCAACCCCGGCATGGTCTGGCCGCTGGGCCAGACCTGGGACGTCGACCCGAGCGACGGCGTCAGCGGCGCGCAATGGGACGACCTGGCGATGTTCCTCACGGCCGGTGCGACGGCGGTGAAGGAGGTCTCGCCGACGACGCAGGTGGTGCTGCACCTGACGAACATCAACAACGGGATCGACGGCTTGACCTGGTGGTTCGACGAGGCGACCTCACGCGGGGTGCCGTTCGACCTGATCGGCCTGTCGTACTACGGCTACTGGCACGGCGGGCTGTCGGGCATGCAGCAGGCGGTCACGACGCTGGCGGCGCGCTACGACCGCGACGTGCTCGTCGTCGAGACCTCGTACCCGTGGACGCTCGAGGACGATCCCGACCACGCCTGGGAGAACGTCGTCGTCGACCCGTCACAGCTGGTCGCCGGCTACCCGGCGACGCCCGAGGGCCAGGCCGCGAACTTCCGGGCGATCCAGGACGTCGTGGCGTCGGCCCCCGGCGGCCGCGGCATCGGCGTCGTGGCCTGGGAGCCCGCGTGGACGGCGGTCGACGGGGCCGGCTGGGACCCGGACGACCCGACCTCGGGCAACGCGTGGGAGAACCAGGCGATGTGGGACTTCGACGGGCGCCCCCTGCCCGCCCTCGACGAGTACGCGGCCGACTGACCCGGGCGAACGCCGGGTGATCCCGGCCGGCCACGTCACGGACCGTGATCGGGGACCCCCAAGATGGGCTCATGCCCTCCTCCCCGCGTCCGCGAGCCCGCGTCGACCGACGCACCGTGTTGCTCGGCGTGGGCGGCGTGGCCGTCCTCGGCGCCGTGGGAGCAGGCGTGGCCCTGCGGACCGCGCGCGTGACCGGGGAGGCGCAGGTCACGCCGACCGCGCCTCCTCGGCCGGTCGACGCCCTGCGGGCCGCGCGTCCCGCCACGGTCGCGCACCGCGGCGGATCACGCGACTGGCCCGAGATGTCGCTGTTCGCGTACCGGCAGTCGGTCGCGGCGGGGGCGGACGCACTCGAGATGTCGCTCGCGCGCACCTCGGACGGAGTGTGGTTCGGCCTGCACGACGAGACCCTCGACCGCACCTCGGGCACGTCCGGCTTCGTCGCCGCAGAGCACACCTGGAGCGAGGTGCAGCGGTACCGCATCTCGGCGGCCGGGACGAGCGACCCCGGGCAGTCGGACCAGCCCTACGCGCGCTTCGACGAGATCGTGCTCGAGTTCGGCCGCGACCACGCCCTGTTCGTCGACCCGAAGTACGTCGGGGCCGACTTCTACCCCGAACTGTTCGAGATCGCCCGGACCCAGCTCGGTACCGCCGACCTGACGCGGACCCTGGTCGGCAAGGGCTACTGCACGCAGACCGAGTGGGGCGACCTCGCCACCGCGCGGGGGTGCGAGACCTGGGGGTACTACTACGCCGACGAGCTGGCGGGCGATCCCGAGCTGCTGACCCGCACCTCCGGCTCCTGGAGCATGCTTGGCCTCGACTGGGCCGCCCCGGCCGCCACCTGGTCGACCCTCGCGGCGACCGGCAAGCCCGTGTACGGCCACATCGTGCCCGACCTCGACGCGGCGCACACCGCCCTCGACCACGGTGCCGACGGGCTCGTCGTGTCGGGCGTCGCCGACGTCGTCGGGCCGCTCACGACCGGGGGCTGAGCCCCGCCGCCCGCCGACGCGGCTCGCGCGCCGCGCCTCGCGCCCGGCGCCCCGCGGCTCCGGCCGCGGTGACCGCCCCCCGTTCGGGCCGGCCGGCCCCCGCCCCGAGCACCGGCCGGCGGGTGGCGACCTGGTCGGCGAAGACCCGGGCGTGGCCGGCCCCGCGCCCGCCCCGGGGAAGTGCTGCAGCGCCCGCTCCAGCACCTGGGCGCTCGGCACGTCGAGGTGGTTGGTGGGCTCGTCGAGCAGCAGCACCGAGGCACCCGAGAGCAGGCACTGCGCCATCGCGACGCGGGCCCGCTGACCACCGGAGAGCGCGCCGATGCGCTTCTTGAGATCGGCCTCGCTGAACTGGAACATCGCGAGGAACCGTCCGACCGACTTGCGCGTCGCGGTCAGGGCGAGACTGTCGGGCATCGCGTTGACCGAGTGCGTGACGGTGTCGTCGTCGTCGAGTTCGGCGAGCACCTGGTCGTACGAGACCACCTTGACCCCGCCCGCCCAGGCGGCCCGACCGGCGTCCGCGCGTTCCTCGCCGGTCAGCACCCGCAGCAGCGTGCTCTTCCCGCTGCCGTTCGCCCCCGTGATCACCAGGCGGTCGCCCCGGCGCAGCTCGAAGGTGAGGTCGTCGAAGAGCGTGCGGTCGTCGCGGGCCTTGCCGAGGCCGTCGACCCGGCAGAGGACGTCCTTGACGTGCAGCCCCGAGTAGATCTCGGTGATGATCTGGTCGACCGGGCGCGGGGCCCGCGACTTCTTCACCTTGGCCAGCTGCTTGAGCAGGTCGCCGCCGTCCTGCCGCTTGGCGGCCTTCGCGGCGTCGCGGCGGTCCGAGATGCCCTCGGCCTCGAAGGCGAGCAGCTCGGACTCGTGCACGAACTGCTGCTCGAGGCTCTTCAACCGGAACTGCTTCTGCACGACGTACTCGGCGAAGTCGCCCGGGTAGTCGTGCAGGTGGAAGTTCTCGACCTCGACGATGCGGGTGACGACCGCGTCGAGGAAGCTGCGGTCGTGCGACACGACGACGGCCGCGCCGTGGAAGTCGCGGAACCAGGACTCGAGCCACTCGACTCCCGCCACGTCGAGGAAGTTCGTCGGCTCGTCGAGCAGCAGCACGTCGGGGTCCTCGAGGACGATCTTCGCCAGGGCCGCCCGGTTGCGCCAGCCACCGCTGAGGTCGTCGATCGAGCTCGTGCGGTGGGCCTCGCTGAAGCCGAGCACGCTGAGGGCGGTGTCGATGCGGCGCGGGTACTCCCAGCCGTCGACGCGGTCCATCTCGGCGAACAGCTCGGACTGCCGGTGGATCAGCTGGTCGAGGGCGTCCCCGCCGTCGGGGTCCATCGCGACCACGGCGATGTCGGCGTCGATCTGCGCCAGGTCGGCCTCGATCGCCCGCTCGTGGGCGAAGAGTCCGGTCAGCACCTCGACGATCGTCTGCGTGCCGTCCAACTCGGAGAACTGCGAGAAGTACCCCACCCGCACGCCCTGCTCGAGGGTGACCGTGCCCTCGTCCGGCTGCACCTGGTCGAGCATCAGCTTGAGCAGCGTGGACTTGCCGCTGCCGTTGCGACCGACGATCCCCACGCGCTCCTTCTCGTCGAGGCGGAAGAACGCCTCGCGCACCACCGGGGTGCCGTCGAAGCGGACGGTCACGTCGTTCAGTCGGATCAGGCTCATGCGTCGATCCTCGCAGGCCGACGGAACACCCGGCGCCGCCCGGTTGTTGTCGTGAGAGGCATCGACGCGATCGCGGGCACCCGACCCCATCCGATCGCCCCGACGCCGACGAACAGGAGGCATCATGTCGAACCAGTACCGGAAAGACCCCGAGGCGGTCGCCCGCCCCACCTCGACCCAACGCCGCGCGACCCAGGGCGGCGGGACCGAACCGGCGTTCCGCAACGAGTTCTGGGACTCGAAGGACGCGGGCATCTACGTCGACGTGGTCTCGGGCGAGCCCCTGTTCGCCTCGGTCGACAAGTTCGACAGCCGCACGGGCTGGCCGAGCTTCACGCGCCCGATCGACGCCGAACACGTCGTCGAGAAGCGCGAGGGGTTGTTCTTCAAGCGCCCCGAGGTGCGCTCCACCGCCGGGGACAGCCACCTCGGCCACGTCTTCCGCGACGGCCCCACCGCCACCGGCGGGCTGCGCTACTGCATCAACTCGGCGGCTCTCCGCTTCGTCCCCTACGCCTCACTCGAAACCGAAGGATACGGTGCCTACATGACGCTCTTCTCCCCCGAATCCACCCCCGCCCCCAGCGGCACGACCGAGACCGCGATCCTCGCCGGCGGTTGCTTCTGGGGTGCCCAGCAGCTGCTGCGCCGTCGACCGGGCATCGTCTCGACCCGTGTCGGCTACTCGGGCGGCAGCGTGCCGAACGCGACCTACCGCAACCACCGCGGTCACGCGGAGGCCGTCGAGATCGTGTTCGACCCGGGCCTGACCTCGTACCGCGAGATCCTCGAGTTCTTCTTCCAGATCCACGACCCGTCGACGAAGGACCGCCAGGGCAACGACGTCGGCGACAGCTACCGCTCGGCGATCTTCTACACGAACGACGAGCAGCGTGCGACGGCCCTCGACACCATCGCCGACGTCGACGCGTCGGGCATCTGGCCCGGCACCGTCGTCACCGAGGTCACCGCCGCGGGCGACTTCTGGGAGGCCGAGGAAGAGCACCAGGACTACCTCGAGAAGGACCCCTTCGGCTACACCTGCCACTTCGTGCGCCCGGGCTGGGTGCTGCCCAAGCGCGACCAGCAGGTCGCCGCGGGCTGACGCCCGTCAGGCCTGCAGGAGGCGCGGTGTCCGTTCGTCGGGCACCGCGCCTCCTGCGTCCGGTCGCCGCTCAGCCCCAGAGGCGCGTGACGATCGAGCCCATGAGGTCGTCCGTCGGGACGTTGCGCTGGGTGACCGTGACGACGACGTCGTCGCGCACCAGGACGGTGTCGGCCATGTCGACGCCGTACATCGGGTGGGTGGTGACGTACTGGCAGAGCGTGCCGCCGTACGCCTCGGAGCAGTCGTAGACGACACCGTCGAGCCAGAACACCGAGGTGGGTTCGCGTCTCTCGGCGAGCCAGGCAGGATAGGCCGCGGCCGTCTCGGCGTCGACCGTGCCGACGTTCGCGAACAGACCCGTGATGTCGGCCCGCACGTCGGCCCAGCCACAGCGCAGCCGGTCGCCGGCGGCCACGACGTCTCGGAGATCGGCGTCGGCCGGTGGTGCGGTGGGGGTGACCGAACCCATCGGACCTCCGAAGTAGGCCGGATCGTTCAGCGGGGCGTCCCGCATGGTGGCGGCGTAGGTCGCGGCGTCGACGATGTCGGTGCAGTCCGTCGGGATCGACACCGGGCGGGCCTCGGGCGTCGAGGTGGGAATGGGCGTCGACGGGGCCGCGGGGTCCGGGGTCGTCGTGGCGGTGCCCGTGGCGGTGGGCCGGGATGCCGGGTCCTTCGTCGCGTCCGCCGGACCGGTCGTCGACGTGCAGCCGACCAGCAGGGCCGCGACCGCACCCGCGGTGGCCAGGCACGCCAGGATCGTCGCCCTGCCGTCAGGTCTCGTCATCGTCGTCCCCCCCTTCGTCGGCCCTTCGGTGAGCCGGGGCCTCCGTGGCCCGCAGGACGAGGCTAGGTGCGCAGCCGCCAGGGCACGTCGGTCGAGCGGATGACTCCGAGAATACCTCAGGATCATGTCGGGCCGGACGACCGAGAAGTCGTCGTACCTGGACGACCTACCCTGTGGGCATGCGCATCGACGACCACGGCCCTCATCGCGTCCTGCACGTCGACCCGGTCGGGCCGCGGCTGTCGACCGAGACGGACGCCGTCGACCTCGTCGGCGAGGCGTTCGGGGCGGACGCGTCGGTCCTCGTCGTGCCGGTCGCCCGTCTCGATCCGGCCTTCTTCGACCTGAGCACCCGCCGGGCGGGCGAGTTCACCCAGAAGCTCGTGGACTACCGCGTGCAGTTGGTGGTGCTGGGCGACGTCGGACGCCACGAAGCGGCGAGCGCCGCGTTCCGTGACCGGGTGCGGGAGTCCAACCGCGGTCGGCACGTCTGGTTCGTCCCCGACGAGGGCACGCTGGCCGCCCGGCTCGCCGCGACCGGACCGCGCGGGTGATCGTGAGCCTCGTGTTCGACGCCGTCCTGCTCGCGGGGGGTCGCGCCTCCCGGGTCCAGGGCGCCGACAAGACCGGGTTCACCAGCGGCGACGCAACACTGCTCGACCGGGCCGTCGAGGCCTCGGCCGGCGCCCGCACCCTCGTCGTGGTCGGTCTGCGCGAGGGCCGAGTGCCGCCCGCCGGGGCACTGCTGACCCGCGAGGAGCCCGCGTGGTCCGGGCCGGTCGCAGCCCTCGCGGCCGGTCTCGACGTCGTCGAGGTCGCGGCGCCGTGGACCCTCGTACTGGCCTGCGACGTGCCGCGGGCACCCGAGGCGGGGCAGGCCCTGCGCGCCGGCGGCGGCGACGGCGGGCGCCGCGACGGCCTGCTGGCGATCGTCGCGGCCGGGCGACGTCAGCCGCTGCTCGGGCTCTACCGGCCCGGCGCCCTCGAGACCCGACTCGCGGCGCTGCGAGCCGACGGCCCCCTCGCCGGCCTCTCGCTGCGCCGTCTGCTCGACGGGCTCGACCTGCTCGAGGTGCCCGTGCCCGACGAGCTCTGCGCCGACGTCGACACCGCGGACGACGCCGACCGCCTGGGTGTCGTCCGGCGCGAGTCCGACGCGACTGGTTGAGTGTCGACCATGACCGACACACCTGCCGAACTCGACGCCTGGGCCGCACGACTCGTCCGGGCCCTCGGCCTGCCCGACGACTTCGTGGTCGACATCCCCGAGGTGCTCGACCTCGCCCGCGACGCGGCGCACGGCGTCGCCCGCCCGGCCGCTCCGCTGACGACGTTCCTCGTCGGTTACGCCGCAGGACTCGCCGGCGGTTCGCAGGCCGAGCTCGACCGCGCGGTCGCGACCGCCACCGCGCTCGCCACGGCCGACCCGGCGTGACGGTCCGGCGGGCCGACTGGCGGGTCGCCCGCGCCGAGGCGGCCGACGCCGCCCGGGCCCTGCCCCGGCAGCTCGAGACCGTCCTGCTGGGCGAGTCCGTCGGCCGGACGCTGGCCCACGACGTGACCAGCCTCGCGCGCGTGCCCGGCCCCGACGTCTCGGCGATGGACGGCTGGGCGGTCGCCGGCGAGGGGCCGTGGCGACTCGGCCCGTCGATCGTCGCGGGCCCGGTCGCCGAGGACGCCGAGTCGCTGGTGCCCGGGGTCGCCCGACCGGTGACCCCGGGCGCCGGCGGGCCGACCGGGCCCGACCGCGGGCTGCGCCCGGAGCCCGGGCACGTGGCCGACGACGGCCTCACGGCCGGCGACGACCCGCGCCGCCCGTCGCCCGTCCGCCGGGCCGGGGGGGCGATCGACCGAGGCGCCGCCCTGGTCGCCGCGGGCACGCTCCTCACCCCGCCCCGCGTGGCCGTGCTGGCCCTGGGTGGGCACGACGACGTGTCCGTGGTCGGGCGGCCGTCGGTCGCCCTGGCCGTGCTCGGCGACGAGGTCGTGGCCGAGGGCGTGCCCGCGCGTGGCACGGTCCGCGACGTGTTCTCGGTGCCGGTGCCGCGCCTCCTCGAGGCCCTCGGGACCGCGCCCGCGACGACGACGCGCGTGGCCGACGACCTCGACTCCACCGTCGCCGCGCTCGACCGCCCGGACAGTCGCCTCGTGGTGACGACCGGAGGCACCGCCCACGGCCCGACCGACCACGTCCGTGCCGCCCTCGACCGGTTGGGCGCCGAGCTGGTCGTCGACGGCCTCGCCATGCGTCCGGGGCAGCCCCTGGTCGTCGCGCGGCGGGGCGGGACGCTGTACCTGTGCCTGCCAGGCAACCCGATGGCCGCCTACGTGGGGCTCGTGGTCGTGGGGACCGCGGTGGTGGACGGCCTCCTCGGCAGGCGACCCGCGCCTCCCGGGTCCGTCACGCTCGCCGTCGACGTGGCCCACCCGCGAGCCGGGGCGCTCGTGCAGGCGTACCGGCTGACGCCGGACGGTGCCGTGCCGACCGAGCGCCAGTCGTCCGCGATGCTGCGCGGCCTGGCCGACGCCGACGGGCTGCTGATCGTGCCTGAAGGTGGCGCGCGGGCCGGCGACGTCGTCCCGTCGCTCGGCCTGCCGTGGTGAGACGCGAGCCTCGCCGGCTTTCGGATCCCGGGTTCGAGGGGTAGACCTGACCCATGGCACGCATCACGTCCCGCAAGCCGGTGACCCGCATCACGGTCGGCGACGACGGCACCGCAGGGGTCCGCAAGACCATGGACACCCTCGCCGTCGAGGAGCCGCTCGAGATCCGCGTCGGCGGCACGTCTCTCGCCATCACCATGCGCACGCCCGGGCACGACTTCGACCTCGCCGCAGGCTTCCTCGTGTCCGAGGCCGTCATCTCGACCGGTGACGAGTTCTTCGCGGCCCGCTACTGCGCCGGGGCCACGGCCGAGGGCCTCAACACCTACAACGTGCTCGACGTCACGCTCGCGCCCGGGGTGCCCGCACCCGACCCGAGCCTCGAGCGGGCGTTCTACACGACGAGCTCGTGCGGGCTCTGCGGGAAGGCCTCCATCGACGCCGTGCGCACGACGTCCCAACACGAGGTGCTGCACGACCCGCTGGTCGTCGACCCCGCCCTGCTCGCGACCTTCCCCGACCGCCTCCGCGAGGGCCAGGACGTCTTCGAGAAGACCGGCGGGCTGCACGCCGCGGCCCTCTTCGACGGTCGCACCGGCGAGCTGCTCGTCCTGCGCGAGGACGTCGGACGACACAACGCCGTCGACAAGGTCGTCGGCTGGGCCGTCAAGGAGGCGCGGCTGCCGTTGAGCGGGACCGTCCTGATGGTCTCGGGTCGCGCCTCGTTCGAGCTGACGCAGAAGGCCTCGATGGCCGGCATCCCGGTGCTCGCCGCCGTGTCGGCGCCGTCCTCGCTCGCCGTCGACCTCGCGACCGAGCTCGGCGTCACGATCGTGGGGTTCCTCCGAGGTCGGTCCATGGTCGTGTACTCACGGCCCGACCGGCTCGGCGAGCCCGACGGGACCGAGCCCGCGGCCCACGCGAGCGTTCCCGGCATCGCGACCCGCGCCTCCTCGTCCTCCCCCGACTCCCCCGGCGGCGCGACGCGCGCCTCCTCGCCCGTCCCCCTGACGATCGGAACCAGACCGTGACCGAGAAACCGCCCGTCTCCGACGTGACAGACGCCGACATCGAGGTCGGCCCCCCGCGCGAGTGGGCCGCCGGCGTGCCCGGTGTGCTGCACTCGATGGACCCGGCCGTCAAACAGCTCGGGCTGGCCCGCACCGTCAAGCTCATGACGTCGCTGAACCAGAAGGACGGCTTCGACTGCATGAGCTGCGCCTGGCCCGACCCGAACCACCGCAAGGTGGCCGAGTTCTGCGAGAACGGCGCCAAGGCGGTCACCTGGGAGGCCAACCCGGTGCTCGTGCCCGACACGTTCTGGGCCGAGCACTCGGTGACCGACCTGCTCGACAAGACCGAGTACTGGCTCGGCATGCAGGGTCGCCTCACCAAGCCCGTGCACAAGCCGGCCGGCAGCGACCACTACCGCGAGGTGTCGTGGGACGAGGCGTTCCGCCTGATCGGCGACAAGCTGAAGTCGCTCGCCAGCCCCGACGAGGCCTCGTTCTACACCTCGGGCCGCACCTCGAACGAGGCGGCCTTCGCCTACCAGCTGTTCGTGCGGGCGTTCGGCACGAACAACCTGCCCGACTGCTCGAACATGTGCCACGAGTCGACGAGCCTCGCCATGGCCGAGGTGGTCGGCATCGGCAAGTCGACGATCGCGTACGACGACTTCGAGCAGGCCGACCTGATCGTCATCCTCGGGCAGAACCCGGGCACCAACCACCCGCGCATGCTGACGGCCCTCGAGGACGCCAAGCTCAAGGGCGCGAAGATCGTCGCGGTCAACCCGCTGCCCGAGGCCGGCCTGCGTCGCTACAAGAACCCGCAACTGCCGCGCGGCGTCGCGGGACGCGGCACCGAGATCGCCGACCAGTTCCTGCAGATCCGGCTCGGCGGCGACATGGCCCTGCTGCAGGCGGTCGCCAAGCGCGTCCTCGAGGCCGAGGACGCCGCGCCCGGCACGGTGCTCGACCACGAGTTCCTGGCCGAGCACACCGTCGGCCTCGAGGCCTTCCGCGAGCACATCGCGCAGGTCGACGACGACGAGGTGCTGCTGGCCACCGGTCTCGACCGCGCCGAGATCGACGAGCTCGCCGACCGCTACCTGGCCTCGGACCGCGTGATCATCACCTGGGCGATGGGCATCACGCAGCACCGCAAGGCCGTCGACACCATCAAGGAGATCATCAACCTGCTGCTGTTGCGGGGCAACATCGGCAAGCCGGGCGCCGGAGCCTCGCCCATCCGCGGGCACAGCAACGTGCAGGGCGACCGCACGATGGGCATCTGGGAGCAGGTCTCGGACGAGTTCCTCGACGCCCTGCAGAAGGAGTTCCGCTTCGACCCGCCGCGCGAGCACGGCGTCGACGCCCTCAAGGGCATCAAGGCCATGCAGGAGGGGCGGATCAAGTTCTGGATGGGCATGGGCGGCAACCTCGTGGCCGCGATCTCGGACACCCGGCTCGCCGAGGCCGCGATGCGCGGCACCGACATGACCGTGCAGGTGTCGACGAAGCTCAACCGATCGCACGCCGTCGTCGGCGCCGAGGCGCTCATCCTGCCGACGCTCGGCCGCACCGAGATCGACGTGCAGGCGGCCGGGCCGCAGTTCGTCTCGGTCGAGGACACCGTCTGCTCGGTGCACGGCAGCCACGGTCAGGTGCCGCCCGTCGCGCCCGACCTGCTCAGCGAGGTCGCCATCGTCAGCCGTCTCGCGCAGGCGACCCTCGGCGACCGTCACGACCTGTCGATCGACTGGCAGGCCTTCGCGGACGACTACGACACGTTGCGGGACCACATCAGTCGCGTCGTGCCGGGCTTCGAGCGCTACAGCGAGCGGGTGCGCAGCCGCGACGGGTTCGTCCTGCCGAACGGGCCGCGCGATTCCCGGACGTTCCCGACGAAGGTCGGCAAGGCCATGATCACGGTCAACGACCTCGAGCGCGTCGAACGTCCCGAGGGCACGCTGCTGCTGCAGACGTTGCGCTCGCACGACCAGTACAACACCACGATCTACAGCCTCAACGACCGCTACCGCGGCATCAAGAAGGGCCGGCACGTGGTGTTCGTCAACCCGCTCGACCTCGACGACCTCGGGCTCGTCGACGGCCAGAAGGTCGACGTGGCGACGGTCTGGACCGACGACGTCGAGCGGGTGCTTCGCGACTACCGCATCGTCGCCTACCCGACGGCCCGGGGGTGCGCCGCGGCGTACTTCCCCGAGGCGAACGTGCTCGTGCCGCTCGACAGCGCGGCCATCGGCAGCAACACGCCGGTGTCGAAAGCGGTGCTGGTGCGCGTGACGCCGGCGGCGGTGCCGGTCGGGGTCTGAGCCCGGACCACCGGGTCAGTGGGCGGCGGCTCGGACGGCGCGCACCGCCGCGTCGACGCCACCGCCCCAGGGGGCGCCGTGCCCCGGCAGGACCCAGGTCGCACGCGTCTCGAGCAAGGCGTCGAGCGACGCGAGGGCCCGGTCGGGCTCGTCGGTGAACGGAGCCGGTGCGGGCCCGACGTGACCGGTCGTCACGTGGCGAGTGGTCAGGGCGTCGCCCACGAAGACGGCGTCGACGCTCGGGACGAAGACGGCGATGCTGCCCTCGGAGTGCCCGGGCATCGGGATGACCCGGGGCGAGCCCGGCAGGTCGAGCGTCTCTCCGCCGTGCACCTCGACGACCTCGGTGAGCCAGGCGGTCTTCGCCCCGCCCTTGCGGGGGCTGTAGCCGGCGAAACCCAGCAGGGGGCCGAGCTTCATCGGAGGCATGCCGTTCTTCGGCTTCGGTCCGCCCTTCGCACGGGACGCGTCGGCCGCGTGGACGTACACGGGCACGCCGTGGTCGCGACGCAGCCGCTCGGCGAAACCGACGTGGTCGGAGTCGCCGTGGGTGAGGACGACGCCCTTCACGTCGGCGAGGGTGCGTCCGACGGCGGCGAGTTCGGTGACGAGTTCGGACCAGAGGCCGGGCAGACCGGCATCGATCACGGTCACGCCCTCGGGCGTGACGACGAGGTAGGCGGCGACGATGTCGTTGCCGATGCGGTGGAGGGAGGGTGCGAGTTCCATGATGGCTACGGTACTTAGCCATCATGGCTATTGTCAATAGCTATACTCGACGGATGCCCACACCGGACCGCACCTCGCTCGACGCCATCCTCCTCGCCGCCCGCGAGCTGCTCGAGGCCGACGGCCCCGCCGGCCTGACGATGGCCGCGGTCGCGGCGCGGGTCGGCGTGCGCGCCCCCTCGCTCTACAAGCGGGTCGAGAACCGGGAGGCGCTGCTGCGGGCGGGCGCGGAGGCCCCCCTCCCCGGCCTGGCCGCGCGGCACGCCGGGGCGGGGTCGGCCCGCGAGCTGCTCGACGCCTTCCGCGCCTTCGGGCACGAGCGCCCGGCTGCGTTCCAGCTGGTCATGACGCCCGGACCCGGCGTCCCCACCGCGCGACGCGAGTTCGGTGCCGCGGCGAGTGCGGCCGCGCTCCGGGTCGGCGAGGAGCTCGTCGGGCCGGCGCACGCCCTCGACGCCGCCCGCACACTCACGGCGTGGGTGGCGGGCTTCGTCATCATGGAACTCAACGGAGGCTTCCAGCTGGGCGGCGACGTCGGCGGGGCGTGGGCCTTCGGGGCCGGGCGCATCCTGGCGGCCCGCGCCGCGCCTCCTCGGGACTGAGCCGCCCGACGGGCGGGCGGCTTCGTGGCGCACGGGCGTCCACGAACGCCCGGTTCCGCCGAGACCGCCCGGCCCGCCGGCCGGCCGGCCTGCTGGGCGGGCGGGGCGGGGGGGTAGGAGGGGGCGGGGGGCGGGAGCTCGGGGAGCGCCGCGTTCCCGACCCGCCCCTCCGCGATCTCGACGGCGCGGCGGATGGTGTCGGACGCCGCCCACGAGGCCGGCCCCTCCATGACCGTGCGCAGGAACGGCAGGAGGGCCTCGCTGATCTCCCACGTCGTGGAGTTCCAGAGCAGTGAGGGGCGGTGGTCGACGGCGTAGTAGTTCGTGGTCGCGCCGACGGTGACGAGCGGCTCGGCGAAGGTCGTGGCCCGGGCCCAGTCGAAGCCCATGCCCTCGTCCACCGAGACGTCGACGATGAGGCTGCCGGGGCGGAAGGCGTCGAGGTCGGTCTCGCGGAGATAGGTGAGCGGGGCGTTCGGGTCCTGGAGGGTGCAGTTGACGACGATGTCGGCGGCGGCGAGGAACGGAGCGAGGGCGACCGGCCCGTCGGGGGTGTTCACGGTGCTGGCGCCGGGCGTCTCGGGGTCGTGCTCGAACTGGAAGATGTCGACCGACGGGATCGGCGAGCCGACGGCGGCGATGTTGCGGTTCGTCAGCACGCGGACGTCGTGGATGCCGTGGGCGTTGAGGGCGGTGACCGCACCGCGGGCGGTGGCGCCGAAGCCGATGACGACGGCGCTGAGGCGACGGCCGTAGTCGCCGGTCGAGCCGCAGAGCTGGAGGGCGTGCAACACCGAGCAGTAGCCGGCGAGCTCGTTGTTCTTGTGGAAGACGTGCAGTCCGTAGCCGCCGTCGGGCTGCCAGTGGTTCATGGCCTCCCACGCGATCAGGGTGAGGCGCTTGTCGATGGCAAGTTGGGTGATCTCGCGGTCCTGGACGCAGTGCGGCCAGCCCCAGAGGGTCTGGCCGTCGCGGAGGCCCTCGAGATCGGCGGCCTGGGGCTTGGGCAGCAGGACGACGTCGCTGTCGGCGACGATCTGGTCACGGTCGGCCATCGCCACGAGGGGCTCGAGGTCGGCGTCGGGGATGCCGAAGCGCAGGCCGTAGCCGCGCTCGAGGGTCATGCTCTCGCGCAGATCGGCGTCGATGCGGTCGAGGTGCGCGGGGTGGATCGGCAGGCGCCGCTCGTCGGGCTTGCGCGAGGTGGCCAGGACGCCGAGGCGCAGCAGTGCGGGGGTGCCGGAGGTGGTGCCGGTGGGCGTGGAATCCGTTTGGCTCATGCTTGAGAGTAGATGAGTGGTGCTCGGCCCCGAGCCGGCGGGTCAGTTGTTGAAGCGGAACTCCACCACGTCGCCGTCTTGCATGACGTACTCCTTGCCCTCGATGCGGGCCTTGCCGGCCGAGCGCGCCTCCGCGATGGAGCCGGTCTCGACCAGGTCGTCGAACGAGATGACCTCGGCCTTGATGAAGCCCTTCTCGAAGTCGGTGTGGATGACTCCGGCGGCCTGCGGGGCCTTCCAGCCCTTGCCGATCGTCCAGGCGCGGGTCTCTTTCGGGCCGGCCGTCAGGTAGGTCTGCAGCCCCAGCGTCTCGAACCCGATGCGGGCGAGCTGGTCGAGCCCGGACTCGTCCTGCCCGAGCGACGCGAGCAGCTCGGCGGCGTCCTCGTCGTCGAGGCCGATCAGCTCGGACTCGACCTGCGCATCGAGGAAGATTGCCTCGGCCGGCGAGACCAGCGCCTGCAGCTCGGCCTTGCGCGCCTCGTCGGTGAGGACGGCCTCGTCGACGTTGAAGACGTAGATGAAGGGCTTCGCGGTGAGTAGCCCGAGCTCGCGGATCGGCTCGAGGTCGATGTTCGTGGCCGAGAGCGCCTCGCCACGCTGCAAGGCATCTCGGGCGGCGACGGCCGTCTCGTGCACGATCGGCTCGACGCGCTTCAGCCGCAGCTCTTTCTCGTACCGGACGAGCGCCTTCTCGACCGTCTCGAGGTCGGCGAGGATCAGCTCGGTGTTGATCGTGCCCATGTCGCTCTCGGGGTCGACCTTGCCGTCGACGTGCACGACGTCGGGGTCGTCGAAGCCGCGCACGACCTCGGCGATGGCGTCGGCCTCGCGGATGTTCGCCAGGAACTTGTTGCCGAGCCCCTCGCCCTCGCTCGCCCCCTTGACGATGCCTGCGATGTCGACGAACGACACCGGCGCGGGCAGGATCTTCTCGCTGCCGAAGAGGCCGGCCAACACCTGGAGGCGCGGGTCCGGCAGGTTGACGATGCCCACGTTGGGCTCGATGGTCGCGAACGGATAGTTCGCCGCCAGCACCTGGTTCTTGGTCAGGGCGTTGAACAGGGTGGACTTGCCGACGTTGGGCAGTCCGACGATCGCGATAGTGAGAGCCACGAGGGTCAAGCGTACCGGCCCTGTCGAGCCGTGCCGTCGGCGTCGAGCCGGCTGGGGACGGAACGGCATCCGACCGTGCCTGGGGAGGCGGTGTCGGAGGCGCGTGAGAGCATGAGTCAATGCCCATCGACTTCACCGCGATCGACTTCGAGACCGCGAACTCGAGCAGCGCCAGCGCCTGCTCCGTCGGCCTCGTCAAGGTCCGCGACGGGGTCGTCGTCGACAAGGTCGGCTGGTTGATCCAGCCACCGGCCGGGCACGACGAGTTCTCCGAGTGGAACACCCGCATCCACGGCATCGTCGCGAGCGACGTGATCGGCGCCTTCGGCTGGGCCGAGCAGTTCGAGCTGCTCGCCGACTTCGCCGGCGACGACGTGTTCGTCGCCCACAACGCCGGCTTCGACATGGGCGTCATCAAGGCAGCCTGCGCGGCGACCGGGCTCACCCCTCCCCCGTGGTCGTACCTGTGCAGCCTGCAGGTCGCCCGCAAGACCTACTCGCTCGACTCGTACCGGCTTCCGGTCGCCGCGACGGCCGCCGGCTTCGACTCCTTCTCACACCACGACGCCCTCGCCGACGCCGAGGCCTGCGCGGCAATCGTCGCCCACTCGGCCCTGTTCCACGGCGCCGACGACCTGACACAACTCGCGGCGATAGCATCGGTCAAGGTGAAGGTGCTGCAGCCGGCCGGGGAACCGACGGCATCCGCCGTTCCTCGGGCCGACCGGCGCCCGATGGCCTTCGGCTGAGGCCTCCAGCTTCTCGACGACGACGCCTCCGCGGCGCGTTGACCGCGTCCGCCTCGACCGTACCGACCACCAGCCGGTGTCGGTGGCCGCTGCGACACTGCCGTCATGCCCCTCCCGCTCGCCCTGTTCCTCGCCCTGCTGCTCGGTCTCGTGCTCGGCATCGTCGTCGGCGCGCTCGTCGCCCGCACCCGCGCGGCCGAGACGTCGGCGCGCCTGTCGTCCGACCTCGCCGCGGCCCGGGCCGTTGCCGACGCCTCCCGCGAGCGCCTCGACGGCCAGGACGACCAGTACCGACGCCAGATCGCGCAGCAAGAAGACCGACTCCGCGAGTTCCAGGACCGCCTCCGCGACGTCCGCATCGCCGAGGCCGAGAGGGCGCGCACCGACGGTCAGGTGCTCGTCGCGCTCAGCCCGGTGGCCGAGAGCCTGCAGGCCGTCCAGCAGAAGGTGGCCGAGCTCGAGGCCGAACGCACACTCCAGTACGGCGCCATCAGCGAGCAGCTGCGCACCGCCGCCGAATCGGGCGAACGGCTCCGCGGGACGGCCGAGTCGCTCGCCTCGGCGCTGAAGTCGAACAGCACGCGCGGCGTCTGGGGCGAGACCCAGTTGCGCAACGTCGTGCAGGCAGCCGGTCTCGTCGAGCGTGTGGACTTCGACGTGCAGACGTCGATCTCGTCGGACGCCGGCTCGGGTCGGCCCGACATGGTGGTGCACCTCCCCGGGGGCAAGAACATCGCGGTCGACGCCAAGGTGCCGTTCTCGGCCTATCTCGAGGCCAGCGCCATCCCCGCCTCCGCCACGGGTGACGAGGGCGCCCGACGTGACCAACTCGTGCGGCAGCACGTCAAGGCACTGCGGGCGCACGTCGACGCCCTGGCGGGCAAGACCTATTGGGCGGGGCTCGACTCCTCACCTGAACTCGTCATCGCGTTCATCCCGAGCGAGTCGCTCGTGTCGTCCGCCCTCGAGGCCGACCCCGCCCTGATGGACTACGCGTTCCAGAAGCGCGTCGCCCTGGCGTCGCCCGTGACCCTCTGGTCGGTGCTCAAGACCGTCGCGTTCAGCTGGCAGCAGGACGTCGTCACCGCCGAGGCGAAAGAACTGTTCGACCTCAGCCGCGAGCTCTACGGGCGGCTGTCGACCATGGCAGGTCACGTGGACAAGCTCGGCCGGTCCCTGCGCGCCGGCGTCACCGACTACAACCGGTTCGTCGGGTCGCTCGAGCGGACGGTCCTCCCGTCGGCCCGTCGGCTCAGCATGCTCGACGAGTCCAAGGTCCTCGCGACCCCGACGACCGTCGAGGAGTCACCGCGCGAGCTCACCGCACCCGAACTCGCCTCGGCACTCGACGAGCGCAGCACCGGCCGCGACTGATTCCTCGCCACCGTCGTCGCCGGAGACGACGAACGCCCGACCGAGGCCGGGCGTTCGTCGTGTCGTGAGGCGCCGTGGAGGTCAGGCCTTCTCGCCGTACCACTTCGAGACGAGGTGATCGGCCTCGACGCGACGGATGGTGCCCGAGTGCGAGCGCAGCACGATGCTCGACGTGCGGATCATGCCCTGCTTCCGTGTGACGCCGGCGACGAGGGCACCGTCGGTGACGCCCGTGGCGACGAAGTACGCGTTGTCGCCCGTGACGAGGTCGTCCTGGTCGAGCACGCGGTCGAGGTCGTGACCGGCGTCGATCGCCTTCTGGCGCTCGGCGTCGTCCTTCGGAGCGAGACGGGCGAGGATCAAGCCGTCGAGGGCCTTCACCGCGCAGGCCGTGATGATGCCCTCGGGGGTGCCGCCGACACCGACGCACATGTCGATGCGCGAATCGGGACGGGCCGCGTTGATGCCGCCGGCGACGTCACCGTCGAGCAGCAGCCGGGTCGACGCGCCCACGGCGCGGATCTCGGCGATCAGGTCGGCGTGACGGGGGCGGTCGAGCACGGCGATCTGCATGTCCTCGACGGCGATGCCCTTGGCCGCGGCCAGGGCGGTGATGTTCTCGCCGATCGGACGGTCGAGGTCGATGATGCCGCGGCCCTCGGGACCGGTGACGATCTTGTCCATGTAGAAGACGGCGCTGGGGTCGTACATGCTGCCCCGGTCGCTGACGGCGATGACCGAGAGCGCGTTCATGCGTCCCGCCGCGGTGAGGCTGGTGCCGTCGATCGGGTCGACGGCGATGTCGCAGGCGGGGCCGAAGCCGTTGCCGACGTGCTCGCCGTTGAAGAGCATCGGGGCTTCGTCCTTCTCGCCCTCGCCGATGACGACGACGCCGTCGAAGGCCACGGTGCCCAAGAACTTGCGCATGGCGTCGACCGCTGCCTTGTCGGCGGCGTTCTTGTCGCCCTTGCCGATGAACGGAGCGGAACGGATCGCGGCCGCCTCGGTGGCCCGGACCAGTTCCATGCCCAGGTTGCGATCGGGGTGCGAATAGAGGGTTCCGGAATCCGTGTCAGCCATGTCGACGACCTTACTCGGATCAGGGCTTACATGAGGCGCGTTTTAATGACATTCTGGATGACAACCTCCACTGCGACATTCCGCGTACCTCATTCCATCGACTCTCGTCGAAAGGCTGTCCATGCCCCCCTCCTTCCCGTGGCGACGCCGCGCCACGGCCCTCGCCGTGATGACGACGGTGCTCGCCTCCGGCGCCGTCTCCGCGTCGGCCGACCCGACGCTCTCCGACGCCGACCTCACCCTCTCGATCGAGTCCTCCGAGGACGGCCACGGTCCGTTCACCCCGGGCGCCGACACCCCGGGGGCGGACTCCTCCGCGAACAACGGGCGCGTCCGGACGGCCGACGCCGTCACGTGGTCGGTCCAGCTCGGGGCACGTTCCGGCCGAGCCGACGACGTCGTGCTCGAGCTCGACTCCGTCTCGGGTTCCGTCTTCTCCGAGCGGCCCGACCAATGCGGCGCAGGTTCCCGGGTCACCCCCGAGCACCTCACCTGTCGCATCGGGTCCCTCGAGCGCGGCATCCTCGCCATCCCCGTCGTGACCCGGGTGCCCCAGACCGCTCCGGCGAATTCGATCGCAGCCATCGCCGGGCAGCTGGTCGCGGCGGGTTCCGCCCCCGTCCCCGCGACCTCCGACGACATCGTCGTCAGTGCCGCCCCCCGATGGGACCTCTCGGCGTCGACGGTCGTGCCCGTCTTCTCCGAGACGGTCGGGCCCGACGGCCTCACGCCGGGGTTCCGCATCGTCTATCCGGTGCTCCTCCACGGCGATGGGCTGCAGCCCGAACAGGGCCCCCTCGGGCTCGAGTCCCTCGGCGGCAGCATCTCGTTCGTCGACGACGTCTCGAGGATGTACGGCTCGAACCGCAGTCCGGCGGTCCTGTCACCCCTCGACGACGCCCCCGCCTGCGGGATCAACACCGGGCAGATAACCGGGGCACCGGGCGGTCGAGGCGGCGGGACCGACGCCGTGGTCGATTCCGGAGAATTCACGTGCACGCAATCCGGTCCGGGCGAACCCGTCACGGTGAGCATCGCCGGCATCGACTCGTCACTGACATCCGTCCCGACCCGGTCCGTCTCGGGTACGCCGATCACGGGCGGCGTCAAGCCGTACGTCGTCTCCGGCTACATGAGCCTGTGGGTGCCTCGACCGGCGACGGGCGATTCCTTCACGGCCCGCAACGTCTACCGGGATCTCGCGGCACCCTCCGTCTCGGGGCAGACCAACTACCTCGACGGCGCGGAACCCGCGAGCAACAACGTGGTCGACCGGAACGTCGGTGAGTTCGCGGGTGTGCAGGGCTCACAGCGCTACTTCGGAGCCGAGCAGGGCACGGCCACGACGTGGAACGCCTCCGGCAAGTACGACCAGCCCTACGTCACCCCTGGCCAGGACCTCGTCATCCGGGGCACCCTGCGCAACGCCGGGACGACGACCTGGTCGGGGACGAAGCTCTGCACCGTGTTCGACCGGGACGTCCAGTCCCTCCGGCAGGTCGGTGCGAACTGGGCCGTCTCCTCGGACCGTGCCGCGACCGGACGCCCCGCATTCGCCGCGTTCGGCGCCGACGACCCCTCGGCTCTCCGGGATGCCGAGTGCGGCCCCGGTGACGACTGGTACGACGACCCGACCGACGTCCCTGGTGGCCCGGAGGCCGTCGGCAAGGTGGTCTGGTCGTTCGACCACCCCGGTGACGCGACCATCGGGTTCAACGTCTTCGTCTCCCTCCACGACGATCTCCCCGATCTGCAGCGCGTCCGATCCTTCACGAGCGTGCAGCGGGTGACCGGCGCAGCGTGGGTGCACGACCGTAACCCGGCAGACGAGGCCAACGGCGGCTGGGCGGACTTCCTCACGATGACCTCCGACCTGGCCCGGGTCACCACGAAGGTCGTCGACCCGGGGCACGATGCGGAAGACACCCCCGATGCGACCCGTTTCGCGCGAGCAGGCGAGACCGTGACGCTCGCCGTCTACCCGACGGTCACGAACGCCACCGGCAACGGCCTGCCGGGCGACCTCCTGGTCACCGACCTGCTGCCACCGGGTGCGTCCTACGTCGAGGGCAGCTCGTCCCATCGGCCTGAGACCATCGTCGACGAGTCGGGGGCCGACGGTGTCGTCCAGCAGCGCATCACCTGGCGGTTCCCGGCCGTCCACCCCAACGACGCCCTGCCGGCCGTGACCTTCGACATCGTCCTCGGGGCCGCCGTCGGCCCCGTCGTCTCGACCGCCTCCGTGGTGTGGGACCGTGACGTGTCCGACGACCCCCGCAAACAGGCGACCCGGGGGCTCCATGTCCTGGCCGGAGCGGGCTTCAGCGTCGGCGAGACCGTCGACGGGGAACGACACGTCCTCGGAGACGAGGTGACGTTCACCCTGCGATACCAGAACCTGGCGCCGACCGACATGAGCTCGTCCGCCCTGGTGACCGTCCTGCCCCACGATGATGACGGTCGGAAAACCGTCGTCGGAACCCGCGTCGAACTGGTCGGGCCCGTCGCCGCGGTGTCGAGCGGCGAAGAGGTGCGATACACGACGGCCGCCGCGTCGAGCGTGCCGAACGATCCCGACGACGACGGAACGACCTGGTGCGTCGCCGACCTGTTCGGGTCGGTCGGCTGCCCGTCGTCGTGGGCCGAGGTGACGGCTGTCCGGATCGACACCGACGACGCCGTGGCGCCCTCACAGATCGTCCGACACGACCTGGTGGTCCGGGTCGCCGAAGGTGGTGCGCGAGATGCCGTCCTGGCCTCCGACTTCACCCTCCGAACTCCCAGCATCTCGACGGCGTTGTCGTCCCAGGTGGTCTCGACGACGTTCGTCTCGGGTTCGATCGGCGACCAGGTGTGGGCCGACGTCGATGGCGACGGATTGCAGGGCGACGAGCCGGGAGTGGCCGATCTGCGCCTCGTCCTGACCGGAGTGGACGATCGAGGCGACGACGTCGACCGCGAGACGACGACGGACGCCGAGGGTCGGTACACGTTCGAAGCGCTCCGGCCCGGCACGTATCTCCTCGACGCCGGTGCTGCGGGCCGCGTCTGGACCGCAGCACATCAGGGCGACGACTCCCGGCGAGACTCCGACGTCGACGAAGAGGGCCGGGCGACGATCAGCATCGACCGGGTCGACGACGACACCGGCACCCTGGTCGGCGTCACGTCGACGTCGGACGTCGACGCCGGCCTGATCCCCGATCCGCCCGTGACCGACCCCCCGGTCACCGAGCCTCCTGCCGACGGAGACCAGGGCGATTCCGGCGACACCGAGACGCCCGGAGACGCTGGGCCGGTGGACACCTCTGACACGGGCTCGGGTTCGACCCCGGCTCGGCTCGCCTTCACCGGCACGTCGGCAGCCCTCCTCGCAGGCGGTCTCGCCCTGGGCCTCGCCCTGCTCACCCTCGGGGTCCTGACGATCCGCCGACGCCGACTCGAGAAGTGAGGCGACGCGGGGCCGGGTGCCGCACGGAGGGCACCCGGTCCCGCGGGGGCCGAGCAGGCGCCCGCCCGTCGTCCCGGGGCTCCGCAGCACAGGGCACGGGGCACCGCACCCGTCGGTAGGCTGGTGACGCAGCCCGAACAAGCCCAGGGTCACCGATGGAAGGAGATTCCATGCCCGTCGCACCCCCCGAGCAGTACGCGGAGATGCTCGACAAGGCGAAGAACAAGGGCTTCGCCTCCCCCGCCGTCAACGTCTCGTCGTCGCAGACGATCAACTCGGTCCTGCAGGGCCTCACCGAGGCGGGCAGCGCCGGCATCATCCAGGTCACCACCGGCGGCGCAGACTACTTCGCCGGCCACACCGTCAAGAACCGTGCCGCGGGGGCCATCGCGTTCGCGAAGTTCGCGACCGAGGTCGCGAAGAACTACCCCGTGACCGTGGCGCTGCACACCGACCACTGCCCGAAGGACGCCCTCGACGGCTTCGTGCTGCCCTTGATCGCCGCCTCCGAAGAAGAGGTCCGTGCCGGTCGCAACCCGCTGTTCCAGTCGCACATGTGGGACGGCTCGGCCGTCCCCCTCGACGAGAACATCTCGATCGCGCAGGACATGCTGAAGCGCACCAAGGCGATCAACGCCATCCTCGAGGTCGAGATCGGCGTCGTCGGTGGCGAAGAAGACGGAGTCCAGCACGAGGGCACCAACGACGCGCTCTACACCACGGTGGGCGACGTCACCCGCGTGGTCGAGGCGCTCGGCCTCGGCGAGCACGGCCGCTACATCGCCGCACTCACGTTCGGCAACGTGCACGGCGTCTACAAGCCGGGCAACGTCAAACTTCGTCCCGAACTGCTCGGCGAGATCCAGCAGGGCATCCAAGAGAGGTTCGGCACGGCGGCCAAGCCCCTCGAACTCGTCTTCCACGGCGGCTCGGGGTCGTCCGACGCCGAGATCGCCGAGGCGGTCTCGAACGGCGTCGTCAAGATGAACCTCGACACCGACACGCAGTACGCCTTCAGCCGTTCCATCGCCGACACCGTGCTGAAGAACTACGACGGCTTCCTCAAGGTCGACGGCGAGGTCGGCAACAAGAAGCAGTACGACCCCCGTGCCTGGGGCAAGGTGGCCGAGACGGCCATGGCCGCCCGCGTCGTCGAGGCGACGAAGCAGCTCGGGTCGTACGGTCAGTCGGCGAGCTGACCCGCGCCTCCTGGTCGCACGACGAAGCCCCCGAGCGAGTGCTCGGGGGCTTCGTCGTCAGGGCGTGGGACGAGAGTCAGTTCGACCCCGAGAAGTAGTCGTTCGTGAAGCTCTGCATGGCCTCGGCGAAGGCCGGGTCACCCATCAGGATGGCCGCCGCTCCGAACCCCTGCACGAGACCGAAGACGACACCGGCGACGAGGGGCACGACGAATCCGAGACGCCCGGCGCGCAGTCGCCTGAGGGTCCACCAGGTCGAGACGGCGAAGAGCGCCACGGCCAGCACGGCCATGACGACACCGAAGGTCTGCAGCGCGGCCGACGAGCCGAACCCCGAGAGGTCGAGCCCGAACGTCTCGAACTGGGCGAGTTGCGTCGTCGCGTAACCGGGCACGCGGGCGATCGCCTGGATCGCGCCGAAGGCACCCAGGCCGATCAGGGCGAACGTCGCCACCCGGTCGACGCGACGCCCGGTCGTGAGCGCAGGAGGTGCGGTGCGGGCCTCGTCACCGGGGCGGACGTCGGTCGAGGCCGTGGGCCGCGCGTCCTGCTCGGCGACCCGCGCCTCCTCGGCACTGTCGGCCTCGGCCGTGACGGGATTGACCCACCCCTCGGGCGCGTACTCGCCGTAGCGCGGTTTCGGGCGGTCGTCGGTCATCGGGTGCGGCCGCCCAGACCGCGCGCGTCGACCTGGCCCGTCGCGTCCTTGCGCAGTTCTTTCGGCAGCGAGAACATCAGGTCTTCCTCGGCGGTGACGACCTCTTCGACGTCGACGTAACCGGCGTCGGACAGGTCGGCCAGCACCTCGTCGACGAGGACCTCGGGCACCGACGCGCCGGAGGTGACCCCGACCGTCTCGACGCCGTCGAGCCACTCCTGCTTGATCTCGTTCGTGTAGTCGACGCGGTAGGCGGCCTTGGCCCCGTGCTCGAGGGCGACCTCGACGAGACGGACACTGTTCGAGCTGTTCGCCGAACCGACGACGATGACGAGATCGGCGCCCTGGGCGACCTTCTTGATCGCGACCTGGCGGTTCTGCGTGGCGTAGCAGATGTCGTCGCTCGGGGGGTTCTGGATGCTCGGGAAGCGCTCGCGCAGACGGCGGACGGTCTCCATCGTCTCGTCGACGCTGAGGGTCGTCTGCGACAGCCAGACGAGGTTCTCGGGGTCGGCGACGACGAGGTCGTCGACCTCGCCGGGGTTCTGGACGAGCGTGGTGCGGTCGGGCGCGTGCCCCATCGTGCCCTCGACCTCCTCGTGCCCGGCGTGGCCGATCAGGATGATGTGACGGCCCTGGCTCCCGAAGCGCACGGCCTCGCGATGCACCTTCGTGACCAAGGGGCAGGTCGCGTCGATGGCCTGCAGCTCGCGGTCGGCCGCACCCTTCACGACGGCCGGCGAGACGCCGTGCGCGCTGAAGACGATGTGCGACCCCTGGGGGACCTCGTCGACCTCGTCGACGAAGATCGCTCCCTGGCTCTCGAGGGTCGCGACCACGTGCACGTTGTGGACGATCTGCTTGCGGACGTAGACGGGCGCCCCGTAGTGCTCGAGCGCCTTCTCGACGGCGATCACCGCGCGGTCGACGCCGGCGCAGTACCCGCGGGGCGCTGCGAGCAGCACCCGCTTGCGTCCGTTGACAGGGGTATCCTTTAGCCTGTTCCGCACCGCAGGAACACGCGGTGTCGGCAGGTCGATGGCGAGGGCGCCGTTGGAGATGTGGCTCACCCGACGAGTCTAGGTGTGCCGGACTGGTCGCGTACTGGGAGCGGCCGCGCGAACCGTCGACGGCCCCGGGCCGTCGCTCGTCCTGCCGGTGTCGACCACCCCTCGAACGGAGCTCCATGACGATCGTTCCCCCTCCCCCCACCGCCGAGTCCCCGTGGCCCGTCGGGCTCCTCGCGAGCAAGGTGCGCGACTGGATCGATCGCCTCGGTACGGCCTGGGTCGAGGGCGAGATCACCCAGTGGAACGTCTCGGGGGGCAACGTCTACGGCAAGCTCCGCGACCTCGAACAGGACGCCACCGTCTCGTTCTCCATCTGGTCCAGCGTGAAGTCGCGTGTCCCCGCCGACCTCAAGCAGGGCGACCGCGTCATCGCCGCCGTCAAGCCGAACTACTGGGTCAAGGGCGGCAGCCTCACGATGCAGGTGTTCGACATGCGCCACGTCGGGCTCGGCGACCTCCTCGAGCGACTCGAACGCCTCCGCCGCCAACTCACGGCCGAGGGGCTCTTCTCCCCCGAGCGCAAGCGGGCCCTGCCGTTCCTGCCCGGGTGCATCGGCCTCGTCACCGGCAAGGACAGCGACGCCGAGAAAGACGTCCTGCGCAACGCCCAGCTGCGATGGCCCTCGGTCTCGTTCCGCGTGGTGCACGCGGCGGTGCAGGGCGACCGCATGGTCGGCGAGGTCACGGCCGCGATCCGACGTCTCGACGCCGACGACGAGGTCGACGTCATCATCGTCGCCCGAGGCGGAGGCGACTTCCAGAACCTCCTCGGATTCAGCGACGAGGGTCTCGTCCGCGCCGTCTCGGCCTGCACCACACCGGTCGTCAGTGCGATCGGGCACGAGGCCGACCGGCCACTGCTCGACGACGTCGCCGACCTGCGCGCGTCCACCCCGACCGACGCCGCCAAACGGGTCGTTCCCGACGTCACCGAAGAGCTGTCGCGCGTGCAACAGGCGCGCACCCGCATCGGCGTCCGCCTGACCTCCCTGGTCGCGACCGAGATCGATCGGCTCGAACAGATCCGCAGCCGGCCGGTGCTCGCATCACCCCAGACCCTGGTCGACGTCCGGGCCGATGAGGTCGTCCGGGCGGTGGCCCGGGGTGAAGAACTCGTCGGGCGGGCCGTCGAGAGGGCGCACACCCGGGTCTCCGAGCTCACGGCGCAGCTGCGCGCCCTGTCGCCACAGGGCACGCTGCGCCGCGGTTACGCCATCGTGCAGCTGCCGTCGGGCAGCGTGCTGCGGTCTCCCGACGAGGCCCCCGCCGAGACGCGCCTCCTCGTGACCACCGGTGGAGGCGCGGTGGGCGCCGTCAGCACCGGCGCCTCCTCCCCAGGCTCCGCCGCGACCGACGACCCCTCGCGTGAGGCGTCTGCCGCGTCCTCCGCCACCACCCCTCGTTAGGATCGTCACGTGGACACCACCCCGACCAGCACCCCGCCCGACGTCTCCTCGCTCAGCTACGAGCAGGCCCGCGACGAGCTCGTGTCGGTCGTGAACGAACTCGAGCAGGGCGCCCCGACCCTCGACCGCTCGCTGGCCCTCTGGGAACGCGGCGAGGCACTCGCCCGGCGCCGCGAAGAATGGTTGATGGGGGCGCGAGAGCGCCTCGAGGCGGCCCGACGCCAGGTGTCCGCCGAATGACCTCCCCCTCCGACGGTGGCCGCCGGAGCCCGCGACGTCCTCGTGAGCCCCGCGTCGTCGCCGAGCTCGGCCGGCCCGAGACCCCGGACGAGACCGCGGCGCGCCAGGCCGAGAACACGCGCAAGCCCTACGCGAACCAGACGGCGATCAACCTCACCCTGTCGATCGTCGCCTCTCTCGGCATCGTGCTCTTCCTCGTGCTCGTCGTGGTCCGCCCGAGCGGCACGGTGAACCGTCAGGCGATCGACTACGTCCAGGTCGCCGCGCAGGCGCAAGCGAGCGTCGACGCTCCCCTCGCCGCGCCTCCGCTGCCCGACGGGTGGTCCTCGAACGCGGCCGAGGTCCGATCGTCCACCCGAGACGACGTGCCGACCTGGTACGTCGGGCTCATCACCCCCGAGCAGCAGTTCATCGGCCTCGAACAGGGCATCGACGCCAACCCGACCTGGGTCAGCCTGCAGGTGCAGAACGCCGCGGCGACGTCGACCCGGTCGATCGGCGGCCTCACCTGGGACGTCTACGACCGGCGTGACGCCGACGACCCGGGCAACTACGCCTACGCCCTGACCACGACGGTCGACCGCAGCTCGTACGTGCTGTACGGCACGGCCGACGACTCCGAGTTCGACGTCCTGGGCACCTCCCTGGCCGAACAGATCTCCAGCCAAGAAAGCGAATGACGTGACCCGACACGACCCCGCCGCCGACGCCCCTGCCGCGGCAGCCCCGATCCCTTCCGCCTCCGGCTCCCTCTCCGGTTCCGCCTCGACGTACGAGCCGGCGACGGGCCCCACCGAGGATTCGGCCCCCGGTACCGCGTGGAGCCGCATGGTCGAGGGCAACCACCGCTTCGTCGACGGGGCGCCGCACCACCCTCACCAGGACAGCGACCGCCGATCGTCCCTCGCCGCCGGACAAGAACCGGTGGCCGCCCTCTTCGGCTGTGCCGACTCGCGACTCGCCGCCGAGATCATCTTCGACGTCGGTCTCGGTGACCTCTTCGTCGTACGCAACGCCGGCCAGGTGGTCGGCGACACCGTCATCGCCTCGCTCGAATTCGCCGTCTCGGTGCTCCACGTCCCCCTCATCGTGGTCCTCGGCCACGACAGCTGCGGCGCCGTCGCCTCGGCCATCGACTCGATCGGTTCCGACGCCGCCCCCGGGTCGGAGTTCCTGGGTGGGCTGATCGACATGATCATGCCGTCGGTCGAGCGTGCGCAGCTCGACCTCGAGAACGGTGCCGACCTCGACCCCCGCACGGTCGGCCAGTTGCACATCGAGGCGCCCGTCCGCACGCTCGTCGACCGGTCCGCCCTCATCGCGTCCGCCGGCGCGGACGGTAGGTTGGCCGTGGTCGGCGCGAACTACGACCTCGCCAACGGGCGGGTCGACCCTTCGGTCGTCGTCGGCCGACTCTGAACCGAGTCGGGGCGAACGCTCCGACGCCCCGCGCCCTCGACGGGCGCAGCAGCCCGGCAGGGCCCGAGGAAAGGACCACGACGTCGTGACCACATCCGAGACCGAGTACCGCATCGAGCACGACACGATGGGCGAGGTGCGCGTTCCTGCATCGGCGCTCTACCGCGCCCAGACGCAGCGTGCCGTCGAGAACTTCCCCATCAGCGGGGCCGGTCTCGAGCCCGCGCAGATCGTGGCGCTGGCACGCATCAAGCGGGCGGCCGCCCTGGTGAACGGCGAGATGGGCATCATCGACCGGCCCGTCGCCGACGCGATCGTCTCGGCCGCCGACCAGATCATCGGCGGCAGCCACCACGACCAGTTCCCGGTCGACGTCTACCAGACGGGCAGCGGCACCTCGTCGAACATGAACATGAACGAGGTGCTCGCCACCCTCGCCGGAACGGTCGACGGTGTCGCCGTCCACCCCAACGACCACGTCAACGCGTCGCAGTCGTCGAACGACGTCTTCCCCACCTCCGTCCACGTCGCCGTCACGGGTGCGCTGCTGCACGACCTGGTCCCCGCCCTCGACCACCTGGCGATCGCCCTCGAGACGAAGGCCTCGGCCTGGTCCGACGTGGTGAAGGCAGGCCGCACCCACCTCATGGACGCCACGCCGGTCACGCTCGGTCAAGAGTTCGGCGGCTACGCACGGCAGATCCGTCTCGCGATCGAGAGGGTGCAGAGCGCTCTTCCCCGCGTGGCCGAGGTCCCCCTGGGCGGAACGGCCACGGGGACCGGCATCAACACGCCCCAGGGCTTCCCGCAACGCGTCATCGCCGCCCTCGCGGACGACAGCGGACTGCCCGTCACCGAAGCGCTCGACCACTTCGAGGCGCAGGGCGCGCGCGACGCGCTCGTCGAGGCCTCCGGAGCCTTGCGTGTGCTGGCCGTGAGCCTCACGAAGATCAACAACGACATCCGGTGGATGGGCTCGGGGCCCAACGCAGGCCTCGGCGAGCTGCACATCCCCGATCTGCAGCCCGGCTCGTCCATCATGCCCGGCAAGGTCAACCCGGTCATCCCCGAGGCCGTGCTCATGGTCTCGGCACGCGTGATCGGCAACGACGCGACGATCGCCTGGGCCGGTGCGTCCGGAGCATTCGAACTCAACGTGGCGATCCCCGTGATGGGCACGGCGCTGCTCGAGTCGATCCGCCTGCTCTCGAACGCCACCCGCGCCCTGGCCGACAAGACCGTCGACGGACTCGAGGCCAACGTCGAGCACGCCCGCGCCCTCGCCGAGTCGTCTCCCTCGATCGTGACCCCGCTCAACCGGGTCATCGGCTACGAGGCGGCGGCGAAGGTGGCCAAGCACGCGGTCGCCCAGAAGCTCACCGTCCGCGAGGCCGTCGTCGACCTCGGCTTCGTCGAGCGGGGCGAGGTCACCGAGCAGCAGCTCGACACCGCCCTCGACGTGCTCAGCATGACCCACCCGGGCTGAGCCCCGCCCGGCGCCGAGTCTTGCCGGGCCCCGCCGGTGCTGAGCCCGACCCGTGCAGAGCCCTGCCGGGCTGAGGCCGGCCCCACGCCGAGTCCCGACCGCGCGGTGCGATGTGCGCGTGCCGCGTCGCTCTAGCCACGGTCGCGGCCGTGGCAGCAGACCGTCGAGCGTCCTCGGCCGGGGCGTCGTGCCCTCAAGCACGTCGAGGAGGCGCGCGTCCGTCAGCGACGGACACGCGCCTCCTCGGCGTCGCGGCCTCATCTCAGGTTCTTCCTCGTCGTGTGGCCGCAGTCGACCCGCAGCCGGGACGTCACAGCATCGTCACGACGGCCTCGATGCCGACGCCGGCCGAACGCCCGACCACGACACACCAGAACGCCGCGAGAAGGCACGGCCCGAAAGGGACGCCCCGACCTGGCCGTACCGAGTCTGCCGCCGGATGCGACCGTGACCGGCGCGACCTCGTGCCGAACGCCCGAAGCCCGGCTACCCCGATCGCCAGCGTTCCGGCGAGACCCCAGAACTGCAGCAGAGCCGTCAGGTCACCCGTCGACAGGAGACCGGTCAGGACGGCCCCGAGCTTGACGTCGCCCATGCCCAGGCCGCCGGCGACGGCAGCCAGCAGACCGAGCACGGCGGCGGCCAGGGCGAGGGCCAGGCTCGTCACGGCCTGGGCGGGGTCACCCCCGGCGACGCGCAGAGCTGTCGACACACCCCACGCACCCGCGGCCACTCCGACGAGGACGTTCGGCAGTCGACGTTCGGCCAGGTCGATCCGGACCAGGGCTGGTGTCACGGCCGCGACTCCGAGGAACCCGACGAGCGTCGCCGCCCCCGCGTTCGCGCCCGCCAGCGGATCGGCGTGAGGCGTGGCGGCCGCGACCGTGATCGCGATCGCAGACAGTGTGGCCACGGCAACTGCTTCGCGGGCCTGCGTGCGCTCGGGTAGCGGCCCGCCACCGCGTCGAGCTGCTCCCCCGCCCGACGAGCGCGTCCCGTCCGCCGGCATCGTCCCGTTCTCGAGACCGTCCGATGAGATCACGACGCTTCCGATGTCGAAGCCGTCACCGGTCCGGGCGGACCCGGGGGCGACATGCGTCCTCGTGCCGGCCGAACCAGATGCCACGGGCGTCGCCCCCGTGTGCGCCGGACACCAGGACGGCGGGCACGTCCGCGGGGCACGACGAGACGGCGTCGAGGTCCTCGGGCATCTTCCAGCACCGCGTGGACCGCCTCGACGACGAGCGGTCGATGGTCGCGCACCATCTCGTAACTGGCTCGAAGGGCGGTCCGACCCTGGATCGTGATGGCCAGGTCCTTCAAACGATCTGCGTCGAACGTGTCGCCGTGCCAGCTGCGGCCGTCGAGTTCGAGGGCGACGACACCGTCGACGACGACGTCGATGCGACGACGATCCCCCGGGCCGACCCGGGTCTGCGACTCGACCCGGTGTCCCAGACCGGCGAAGGTCACCCGCATGACGCTCTCGAGGAAGCTCTCGCTCCGGGCGTCGGCCCAGTCGACGATGCCCCTCACGTCGGCCGGTGCCCCTGCGAAGGCCTCGTGCAGTCCGACGACCGAGAAGTGACCGCTGGACAGCGCCCAGTCCAGCAGGGCGACAGCCTCGTCGAGAGGTGCGGCCACGACGGCGTCCACCAGAGCGGTTCGAAGGGGTACGGCCCAGGCCGCCCGGTGTGCGTCGTCCACCGCGTGTTCGTCCTCGTCCGGGTGACGGGACGCCGTTCCGGCTGACGGTCGAGGGGGCACCCGCCCGTCGGCACGCCACCGGACCGCCGCGCCACGCCGTGGCCGGAGTCGTGACGCCCCAGGGGGCACCACGACGCTGAGGGTGGGAGCGGCCGTCCACATCCACGCTCCGAGCAGGGCCGAGAGCGACGCCCCGGTCAACCTGCCCCCGATGCGCACGGCCTCGTACCTCGCGTCACCCGGCGGGAAGGTCGTGTACCAGCCTCGACGGGCCCGATGCACGTGCCCGAAGCGCACGGCTGCGGTGAGCATCCGGTCGGTGGCTCCTAGAACGACGAGATCCCGCTTGTGGAGGACGCCGCCGGCATTCCTGACGTGGTTCGCGGTCTGCTGCATGCCGACAGGGTGACGCGACCAGCGCCTCCTCAGCGGTGCGTGAGAGCTCGCCGGTGGAAAAGGACGGCTTCGAGCGAGCTGGGGCCGGCGCGTTCCGCACTCCGGCTCGACGGCTCACCGGCACCCACCAAGCGGGAGTGCCCGTGCCTGTGCCCGCGCCGCGCCCGCACACCCTCGCCGCGTCCGCGTCCGCGTCGCGACCGAGGCCCTGCGCACGTCGGCAGCCCGGCCCGCACGGCTCCGCCCTGCCCGGCCCCAGCT
>NZ_LHOZ01000004.1:0-31811 GCF_001297205.1 Frigoribacterium sp. RIT-PI-h
GGGGCGGGCGGCCCCTGGCGGCGGCGGGCGCGCGCCGGGGGGGCGGGGGGGGGCAGGGGGTGCCGGCGGGGGGGGGGGGGCGGGCCCGGGCGGCAGGCCGCCGGGCCGGGGTTCGGGGGCGAGGGGCGGGGCGGACCAGGGGGCGGGGGCGCAGGTCAGGCGGCGATGCCGGGGAGGAGTGCGATGACGCCCGCGCCTCCGACGACGGCCAGGCCGACGGCGAGGGCGATGAGCGTGCCGACGAGCATGACGGCGGACGAGATGATGCCGACGAGCGCCATGGTGCGACCCTCGGGCTCACGACGGCGGGACAGGATGCCGAGGACGAGGCCGGCGATCGGGACGACGAAGGTGAAGCCGAAGCCGATCGAGGCGAGGCCGAGGACGAGGCTCCAGACGGCGAGCGGCGAGCGGATGCCACTGGTGGGGGCGGAGTCGGTGGTGTGTACGGGTTGGTTCGTCATGTTCCGAGCCTAGGAAGCTGCTCGAGGCGACCCCAGGGGGCTGACCCCCGGATCTCAGCGGGGGTCGCCCGGCGCGGGCAGTTTGCCGAGACCGCGGGTGATCACCTCGGGCGACGACGCGAGGCACACGCGGATCCACCCCTCGCCGCTGCGGCCGAACGCGCTGCCCGGAGCGACCGCGACGCGCTCCGACAGCAGGAAGCGCTCCGCCCACCCCGCGACGTCTCCCCGGGACGCGTGGCTCACGTCGATCCAGAGGTAGAAGGCGCCGCTGGGTTCGAGGTACCGGATGCCCCGCTCGGCGAGCAGCGTCGTGGCGAGGTCGAGGTTGCTCCGGTAGTGCTCCCTGGCGTCGGCCACGGGCTGGTGATCCCCCACGACGGCGGCGAGGGCGGCGTGCTGGTCGGGCTCGGCGACGCAACTGATGGCCGCCTCCTGGACCGTGCGCATCGTCTCGGCGAGACCCTTCGGCGTCACGAGGTAGCCGACCCGTACGCCCGTCATGGCGTAGGTCTTGCTCATCGAGAAGACGCTGAACACCCGGTCGTCGGTGTCGAGCGAGGCGAGGCTGACGTGCTTCGGCCCGTAGGTGAAGTACTCGTAGACCTCGTCGCTGATCACCCAGAGGTCGTGCCTCCGCGCGAAGTCCAGCAGGCGCCGCAACGTCTCTTCGGGGTAGACGACGCCGAGCGGGTTCGACGGGCTGTTGACGATGAGGGCGCGGGTGCGGTCCCCGACGAGGTTCTCGAGCTCGTCGAGGTCGGGGTGGAAGCCGAGGTCGGGTGCCAGCGTGTAGGGCACGGGCACCGCGTCGAGCATGTGGGCGTTCATCGTGAAGGTCGTGTAGCCGGGGTCCGGCACGAGCACCTCGTCACCCGCCGCGAGCAGGAGTCCCATCGTCTGGTGCAACGCCTGCGTCCCGCCGACGGTGACCCAGACCTGCTCGAGGTCCACGTGCACGTCGTTCTCGCGGACGAGTTTGGCCACGAGCGCCTCGCGCAGGGCGGGGATGCCACCGTTCGGCGTGTAGTCGGTGCGGTCGTCGGCCCAGGCGCGGCGCGCGGCGTCGGCGATGTGGCGGGCGACGGGCACGTCGGGCTCGCCCACCACGAGCATGTCCACGTCGTCCAGCTGGGCGGCGAGCTCGAACACCCGACGGATCCCGGATGCGGGCACGGTGGTCATGTGGGGCGCGAGCTGGGGCATGATGGCACGGTACTACGCACGACACGGCACGCCGTCGGGCCGACGATCGTTGAGAGTAGGGCCTGCTGCTGGTAACGTTGCCTGTTGGCTTGCGCGTTACGTCTGCAGTGGCGGAACGCGATCGCAGCCGAGAGCCGCTCCGGTGGCCATCACCGGCGGCAGCACCGGGTCCACCGATCAACGTCGGTCGGACGCTCGGCTGGCGCACACCCGTCCGAGACACAGAATCCAGAAAGTAGTTCACGTGGCAAACATCAAGTCGCAGATCAAGCGCATCGGCACCAACAAGAAGGCCCAGGACCGCAACCGCGCGGTCAAGAGCGAGCTCAAGACCGCCGTCCGCGCCACCCGCGAGGCCATCGCCGCCGGCGACAAGGACAAGGCCACCTCGGCTCTGCTCCTCGCGTCGAAGAAGCTCGACAAGGCCGCCAGCAAGGGTGTCATCCACCAGAACCAGGCTGCGAACCGCAAGTCGTCCATCGCGAAGCAGGTCGGCGCCCTCTAGGCTCCCCTCCCCCCGAGCCCCCGGGCTCGACGACGAAGGCCCCGTCTCGATCGAGACGGGGCCTTCGTCGTACCCGGACGTCGGCGGGACCGACGCCCGGACGGTCAGGAGGCGCGGTTCACGGCAGCAGGGCACCACGCGTCGAGATCATGGTCACCATCCGCTCGAGTGCGTACACGGGATCGCGTTCGGCGCCCTTGACGGCCGCGTCGGTCTCGGCGAGCAGTTCGATGCATCGGCCCAGCCCGTCCTCGGACCAGCCACGGAGGTCGCGTTGCGCCCGCTCGACCTGCCACGGGGCGAGCCCGAAGCGTGAGGCGAGTTGACCCGAGCCGCCGTAGGAACCCTGCAGCTTGGCCATCGTGCGGATCTTCATCGCGAACGCCGCCACCACGGGCACGGGGTCGGCCCCGGTCGACAGCGCGTGGCGGAGCAGCACGAGGGCCTCGCCCTGGTGGCCGGCGATGGCCGCGTCGGCCACCTTGAAGGCGTTCGTCTCGACCCGGCCCGAGTAGTACTTCTCGACGGTGGCCTCGGTGATCTCGGCCGCGGCGTCGCTGATCAGCTGCTGGCAGGCGCTGGCGAGCTCGGCCAGGTCGTCGTTGAAGGCCGTGACGAGCGCCCGCAGGGCCCCCTGCGAGATGCGTCGTCGCTCGGCGGCGAACTCGGCGGCCGCGAACGCGAGCTTCTCGGTGTCTTTCTTGAGCTCGGCGCAGACGACCTCGAGGCCGCGGCCGGTGCCGCCCCGGACGGCGTCCAGCAGCTTCTTGCCGCGGACACCGCCCCCGTGGCGCAGCACCAGGGTCGTGTCGTCGGCGGGCGCCCCGAGGGAGCGCAGCGTCCCGGGGGGGACCGCGCCGGTGCACTTCCCCCCGCTCGGGACGCGGATGAGACGGGGCTCGGCGGAGAGCGACGGGCTCGCCAGGGTCACGAGTGCGCCGGGCTGGTAGTGGTCGGCCTCGAGGTCGTGCACCTCGAGGCTGGGGTCTTCGGCGGCGAGCTGGTCGCGCAGCTGTCGTGAGGCCCGATCGGCGAGGAACTGCTCGGGCCCGCTCACCAGCACGACGGCCGCGGGCCGGATTCTGTCCCACCCCCCCTGGTCGATCGCGACCGAGGCCTTCTTCGCCGTCTTGCCACTCGCTCGCGCTGCCATGCTGCCTCTCGGACGTCGTCCCACGGACGCGGGGCCCGCCGCGCCACCTCCGATGCTAGAGGACGCCACCGACGTGCCCGACGTGCCGTCACGGTCTCGGGGCCCGCGTGCTCCCGCCAGATGCGCAGGCCGACGACGCCGTCCCCACGCACGCCGGGCGTGACCGCGGCCGGACCGGCCTCGTCGCTGCGCACCCGCTCCCCCGCCGCGCCGGACCAGGTCGAGCGCGACGTCGGTCGGGTGCCCGTACGAGTTGTCGGACCCCACCCCGATCAGGCCGACTCGAGCCGACACCCGCTCGTACAGCTCGGCGTGCTGGTCCGCCGACCCGTGGTGCGAGACCTTCACGACGTCGACCCGCCCGAGCCCCTCCTCACCGGTGGGCGACGAGGCCAGGCGGCGTTGCGCGGTCTCGCCGAGATCGCCCAGGCCGAGCAGCGAGAGGCACCCGGTCCGGCAGGCCGCGCCGGGGTCGACACGCAGCACGAGGCTCGCGTCGTTGCCGGCGGGGGCGTCGGCCGGCGGCCCGAGCAGCCGCCCCGTGTGCCGGCCGCGACGTCCCCGGGTGCCGCCCCGCGCCTCCTGGACCTCGGCCCCACCGTCGCGCAACGCCGTCACGACCTCGGCGTCGTCCGAGCGCCCCACGGGCCCGACGAGGGCTGTACCGACCCGACCGACCACGGAGTCGATCGCCCCGACGTGGTCACGGTCGAAGTGGGTGAGCACGAGCAGGTCGACGTGCCGGACGCCGAAGGTCGAGAGGCATCGGTCGAGGGCGGCCCCGTCGTCGCCCACGTCGATCAGGGCGACGGCCCGCCCGCTGCGCACGAGCACGGCGTCGCCCTGTCCCACGTCGCACTGGGCCACGACCCAGTCGTCGGGTACGGAAGCGCGGGTCACCACGGTGCGCCCGCCCACCACGCCGACTGTCGCCACGAGGACGCCCACCAGCAGCGTCGTCGCGACAGCCCGCGTGCGCCCCCGGGCTCGGGCCACCACGGCGACGACGACGAGGGCCGTGACGCCGACCAGGGAGGCGACGCCGAGCGCCGAGGCGTCCCACCCGAGTCGCGTGCCCGGCCAGCTCGACGCCGACCGGGCGACGGCCGCGACCCAGGACGACGGCAGCCACGAAGCCCAGGCGACGGCCGTGGCCGCCCCGGGCACCCAGGGCGCGAGCACGCAGACGACGAGCCCGCCCACGGTCGCCACCGGAGCCGCCGGGCCGGCGAGCACGTTCGCCACGACGCCGTGCAGCGCGATGCTCGGCTCGAGGGCGAGCAGCACGGGCTGGCAGGCGAGCTGCGCGGCCGTGGGCACGGCGAGGGCCGCCGCCACCGGCTCGGGCACGAGGCGCGCCAGCAGGACGGTCATCGGCCCACCGAGCACGACCAGCCCCGACGTCGCGAGGACCGACAGGACGAAGGCGAGGTCGCGGGCCAACCACGGGTCGGGGAACAACAGACCGGCGACCGCCAGCGCGACGACGGGCACGCGGGCGAGGGGTCGGGGGAGGGGGGGTGGACGAGCACGAGCACCGCCATGACGGTGGCCCGGACGATGCTCGGCTCGGGCGTGACGAGCACGACGAACGCGACGAGCACGACGACGGCCACCGTGAGCCGCAGCAACCGCGGCACCTTCAGCAGCGACCCGACGAGCACCACGAGTGCGACGAGCACCGCACAGTTCGAGCCCGACACGGCCGTCAGGTGGCTGAGCGACGCCTGCGTCATGTCGTCGTCGAGGTCGTCGGGGACGCCCGACGTGTCACCGACGCCGAACCCGGGCAGCAGCGCCCCGCCGTCACCCGGCAGGCCGGCGGCCACGGCGCGGAAGGCCGCCCGGAGCCCGTTCGACCAGGCCGACGCCCGCCCGGGCTCGGCGCGGACGCCGAGCGGCTCGGCCGCCCACCCCCCGAACGCGACCGACTCGCCGCACCGCGCGGGCGCCAGGACGAGCCGGGCCGAGACCCGGGCGCCGATCTCGCCCGAACCCCGCCCGTCGAGTCGCACCCCGAACACCCGCACCGGCACCCGAGCCCCGAGCGCCGCGGGTCCCGCGCCGACGTCGAGCCGATCGACCGACATCGTCAGGACGTCGGCCCGCCCCTCGACCCGGTCGAGCAGTCGCCCCTCGACCGTGACCGCGTGTCCGACCGACGTCGTGAGCCCCGACGGGTGGCGGCGGTCGTCGCGCACCGCCGCCTGGCCCGTGAGCCCGGCGCACGCCCCGGCACTCAGGGCGACCACCAGCAGCACCTGCCCGGCCGCGAGGACGCCCACCCGCGCCACGACCACGAGGGCGACTGCGACGACGCAGACGACGAGGGCGACCGCTGCCACGACGGGCAGCAGCCCGGGCCGGGTCGAGCCGACCGCGAGCCCCCCCCCCGCCACGGCCCCGGGCACCCCGAGCCGCAGGTCGAGGACGCGACCGGGCGGCACCCCCGCACCCGGTCGCGCAGCTCCTCGAGCGTCTTCGGACCGATGCCCGGCACGCCGAGCAGGTCGTCGACGCTGCGGAAGCGCCCGTTCTCGTCGCGCCAGGACAGGATCGCGGCCGCAGTCGCCGGCCCCACACCGGGCAACGTCTGCAACGCCGCATCGTCCGCGAGGTTGAGATCGACCGCTCCGCCACCGGCCGCCGCCCCTCCCCCGGGCACCGGTCCACCCGCCGCCGCGTCACCACCGCCCGCCGCTCCGTCGTCCACGGTCTCGCCCACGGCCGGCACCCGCAGCTGCTCGCCGTCGACGAGCACCCGCGCGAGGTTGACGGCCGCCTGATCGGCGTCGGCCGTGAACCCGCCGGCCGCGGCGACCACGTCGACCACGCGGGCGCCCTGCGCCAGCTCGTACAGGCCGGGCGCCGCCACCCGGCCGTGCACGTGCACGAAGACGACCGGAGCACCCCCGGGAGGCGCGGTGGCGGCCCCTGCGACGGCCTCGGCCCCGGTGCTCGGCTCGACCGTCACGAGCTCGTCCGCCGCGCCTCCTCGGGTGGCGAACGCCGACACGGCGACGCTCACCGCCAGCACGACGAAGAGCAGGACGACGACTGCGCCGAGCCCCACACGCCACCTCGGACCACCCGGCTCGGACGGGTCGACGGCGGTGCGAAAGCTGACGGTCATGACCCGTCACGGTACGAGCGAGCACCCGCCCGCATGGACGTCGACGGCCGCCCTGGGGAACCAGGACGGCCGTCGACGGGTGGGGACGAGACGCGCCCCCGGGCGGCTACTTCACCGCGATGTTCACCAGGCGCGGCGCCCGCACGATGACGTTGACGATCTGCTTCTCACCGATCGCGCGCTGCACGGCCGCGGACGCGCGCGCCATCGCCTCGAGCTCGTCGGAGCCGATCTTGGGCGACACCTCGAGCCGGTCGCGCACCTTGCCGTTGACCTGGACGACCGCGGTGACGCTCGTCTCGACGAGCAGCGTCGGGTCGGCCTTCCGCCAGCCGTACGTGGCGAGGGCACCGCCGTCGTAGCCGAGCTTCTCCCACATCTCGGAGGCGGTGTAGGGAGCGAACAGCGACAGTCCCAGAGCGACGGTCTCGGTCGCCTCGCGCACGGCCGGGTCGGACGCACCGGGACCCGAGTCGATGGCCTTGCGGACGGCGTTGGTGAGCTCCATCAGGCGCGCGACGACGACGTTGTACTTGAACGCCTCGCTGAGCCCCGGGGCCTCGGCGAGGAACCGGTGCGTCACGCGGCGCAGGGCCTGGTCGCCGTCGGCCCACACCACGTCGCGCGAGCTGTCGACGTCGCTCGCGAGACGGAACGCCCGGGCCAGGAACTTGGCCGAGCCGGCGGGCGAGACGTCGGCCCAGTCGATGTCGTCCTCGGGCGGGCCGGCGAAGGCCATCGTCAGGCGGATGGCGTCGACGCCGTGCTTGTCGATCTCGTCGGAGAGGCTGACGACGTTGCCCTTGCTCTTGCTCATCTTCGCGCCGTCCTGCAGCACCATGCCCTGGTTCAGCAGCGCGCTGAAGGGCTCGGTGAAGTCGACGTGGCCGAGGTCGAAGAGCACCTTGGTGATGAAGCGCGCGTAGAGCAGGTGCAGGATGGCGTGCTCGACGCCTCCGACGTACTGGTCGACCGGGGCCCACTTGCTGGCCTGCGCCGGGTCGAAAGCGCGGTCGGCGTCGGTCGGGTCGAGGAACCGCAGGAAGTACCACGAGCTGTCGACGAAGGTGTCCATCGTGTCGGCGTCGCGGCGCGCCGGTGACCCGTCGCGCGGGTCGGGCACGTTCACCCAGTCCTCGGCGGCACCGAGCGGCGAGCTGCCCTTCGGCTTGAGGTCGAGCCCCTCGGTCGACGGCAGCCGGACCGGCAGCTCGTCGTAGGGCACCGGCACCTCGACGCCGTCGGCGCCGTGCACGATCGGGATGGGCGTGCCCCAGAAACGCTGGCGCGAGATCAGCCAGTCGCGCAGGCGGTACGTCTTGGCCGCCTTGCCGTCGCCGGACGCCTCGAGCAGCTCGACGACGCGCTTGATCGCGTTCGACTTGCTGAGGCCGGTCAGGGCGCCCGAGTTCATCAGTCGACCGTCGCCGGTCAGGGCCACGCCGGTCTCGCGGGGGTTCAGGTCGGGCAGGTCGTCGGGCAGGATCGCCTGGCCGTCCTCGTCGAGCTCGAGCTTGGGGATCACGCCCGTGACGGGCGCGTTCGTGTCGACCACGACGCGCACCGGCAGGTCGTACTTGCGGGCGAAGTCGAGGTCGCGCTGGTCGTGCGCGGGCACGGCCATGACCGCGCCGTGGCCGTAGTCGGCCAGCACGTAGTCGGCGGCCCAGACCGGCATCGGGTCACCGGTGAGCGGGTTGACCGCGACCCGGCCGAGCGGCACGCCGGTCTTGGGACGCTCGCTCGACTGGCGCTCGATCTCGGTCGCTTTCTGCACTTCGACGAGGTACTCGGCGAAGGTCGCCTTGACGTCGTCGGTCGCGTCGGCCACGAGCTCGGCCGCGAGGTCGGAGTCGGGGGCGACCACCATGAAGGTCGCGCCGTACAGGGTGTCGGGACGCGTGGTGAAGACCGTGACCTTCTCGTCACGGCCCTCGATCGTGAAGTGCACGTCGGCACCGATCGAGCGGCCGATCCAGTTGCGCTGCATGTTGAGCACCTTGGTCGGCCAGCGACCCTCGAGCTGGTTGAGGTCGTCGAGCAGGCGGTCGGCGTAGTCGGTGATCTTGAAGTACCACTGCGTCAGCTTCTTCTTGACCACGACGGCACCCGACCGGTCGCTCGTGCCGTCGGGCAGCACCTGCTCGTTGGCGAGCACGGTCTGGTCGACCGGGTCCCAGTTGACCCAGCTGTCTTTCCGATAGGCCAGACCCTTCTTGTACATCTCGAGGAACAGCCACTGGTTCCACTTGTAGTACTCGGGGTCGCTCGTGTGCAGCACCCGGCTCCAGTCGAACGACGGGGCGTAGAGCTTCATGCTCTGCTTCTGCTGCGCGATGTTGGCGTAGGTCCACTCGCGGGGGTCGACGCCGCGCTTGATGGCGGCGTTCTCGGCGGGCAGCCCGAAGCTGTCCCAGCCGATGGGGTGCAGCACGTTGAAGCCCTGCTGGCGCCAGTACCGCGTCACCATGTCGCCGAGCGCGTACTGCTCGGCGTGACCCATGTGCAGGTCGCCCGAGGGGTACGGGAACATGTCGAGGATGTACTTGCGGGGGCGCTTGTCGTCGGGGTCGACGACGAACGGCTGCTCGGCGTCCCACCGGGCCTGCCACTTCTCTTGCAGGCGGGCGACGTCGTACTCGCGTTCGGGCACGCCGTCGTGGGGCGGGGTGGCCGAGGGGGCGTCGGTCGCGGTCGTGTCGTACTCGTGTGCCACGGGGCTCTCAATCACTGCTGGCAGTCGGTGCGGTGGGTGCGGACCGCCCGCGCGAGGGCACGGCGACGTGCGCTGGGCTCAGCGATCCTCGCCAAGGCTACCGAACGGCGCGCCCCGTCACGACATGCGCACCGGGGCCCCGTCGGCGGCACGGACGCCGAGCACGGCGAGCAGGGCCGACGCCTTGAGCTCGACCTCGTCCCGTTCGTCGACCGGCACCGACGAGATGGTGATGCCGCCGCCGACGCCGACGCGCGCACCCGCCGGTCGTGCGGGCCGTCCCGCACTCGCGGCCCGGGCACCGTGCACCACGATCGAGCGGATGGTCATCGCGAGGCCCGCCGAGCCGCCCCGCCCGAGCCAGCCCGTCGCGCCCGAGGAGACGCCCCGGGGCGCCCCCTCGAGGTCGGCGAGCAGTTCGACGGCCCGACGCTTCGGCGCGCCGGTCATCGAGCCGGCGGGGAAGGCCGCCTCGACGACGTCGGCCGCGGTGCACCCCGCGCCCAGCCGGGCCCGGACCGTGCTGACGAGCTGGTGGACGTGCTCGTACGAGTGCACGGCGAGCAGTTCGGACACCTCGACCGTGCCGAGACGGGCGACGCGGGCGAGGTCGTTGCGGACCAGGTCGACGATCATGACGTTCTCGGCGCGCTCCTTGTCGCTCTCGACGAGCTCGCGCGCGAGCACCGGGTCGTCGACGCCCGACCCGCGGCGTCGCGTGCCCTTGAGCGGCGACGCCGCCACCCGGCCGCCGGTCGTCCCCTCGACGAACGACTCGGGCGACGCCCCGACGACGGCCACGTCGCCGATGCGCACGAACGAGGCGTGCGGAGCCGGCGAGGACCGACGGAGGTGCGCGAAGGCCTCGAGCGCGTCCACCGGCCCGTCGACGTCCACCGCCGTCGTCAGGCAGAGCTGGTACGCCTCGCCGGCCGCGATGGCCCGCCGACAGCCCTCGATCAGGTCGAGGTACTCGTCCGGACGGTGTCGCCAGCGGACGGAGGGCGAGGCGGAGCCCTCCGAGGAGGCGCGGGTCGGCCCGGGCACCGGGGGCTCGGGCGGCACGTCGGCCCACGTCTCGGCCACCGAGCGGGGCCACGGGTCGCCGACCCGCGCGACGGCCTCGACCGAGCGTGCGGCGTGGTCGCAGACCAGGGCGCGGTCGACGTCGAGCAGGGCGAGGTCGGCGGGGTCTCCGTCGGCGGCGACGGTCGAGGCGGCGGCCGCCGGGCGGGGCCCCCCGGTGGCGTCGCGGTCGAGCAGTCGGCAGCCGAAGCCGTGGCCGGGCCGGCCGGCCCCGCCGGGCGGGTGGCGGTCGGGCTCGGCGTCGGCCCGGTCGTCGCGCCCCTCGGGCCAGGGCCGGTCGGCGCCGCCGTCGCGGACGTCGCCCGTCCGGGCCGGGCCCCGCCCGACGACGGACCGGCCCCGGGTGGCGGCCACGCCGGCGTCGCGCCAGACGACGTCGCCGGTCGCGGCCAGGTGCCGGACGACGGCCTCGGGGTCGCGCCACTGCAGGGAGGATCGGACGACCGCGGGGCGCATACCCTTGATCCTATGAGTGGAGCCCCGACCCGATGAGTGCCGAGCGGCCGGGAGGCGACGTGCTGAACGTCTGGCAGGGCGACGAGCTGACGACGCGCGGGGACGGAGCGACGGGCGAGGCCGACCCGCGCCTCCTGGTGGCCGACTCGTGGCTGGTCGACGACGGCTCGACGCTCGCGCTCGACGTGCACCGCGACCGGTTCGCCGGCTCGGTCGCCGAGGTGGCCGGGGGGCCCGACGCGGACGAGGTCTCGGCGTTCTGGACGGCGGCCGTGGCGGTCCTGCCCCGGTCGGGTGCCTGGTTCCCGCGCGCCGAGCTCGTCGCCGGCGACGGAACCGACGCCGACGGCCGAGCACGGCTGCGGCTGCGCCTCCGGCCCGCTCCCCCGCGCCGCCGATCGGCCGTCCTCGCGACGGCCGACCGTGCCCCCCGCACGCAGCCCACGGTCAAGGGCCCCGACCTCGCGGCCCCCGGGTCGCCCGGGGCCGCCGCCCGGTCCCGCGGGGCCGACGAGGCGGTGCTGCTCTCGCCCGAGGGGCACGTCGTCGAGGGCGCCGGGGGCTCGATCGTCGGGTGGCGCGGCGCCGCCCTGTGCCTGCCGGCGGACGCCCTGCCCCGCCTCCCGGGCGTGACGGTCCGCAGCCTGACGACGCTGGCCGCCGTCCTCGGCGTCGACGTGCTGCACGACCACACCCGGCCGGACGAGCTCGACGGGTTCGAGGTGTGGAGCCTCAGCGCACTGCACGGCATCCGCATCGTCACCGGCTGGGTCGACGGCCCGGCGCCTGCCGAGGAACCCGGGCGCCTCGCGCTCTGGCGCGGCCGACTCGACCGCCTGCGACGACCGATCGCCGCCCGACCGCCGCCCGCCGACGGCAGCCCGACGACCGGGGCCCGACCGCCGCGGCGCCGCCGAGCCGGCCGGCGGCGCCGTCGAGGGAGCCGCCGGCCTCGACGTCGGGGTCGCCCTCGCCCGCGCGGGGCCGGCCCGCCTCGATGCGCACGCGACGCGTCACCAGCTCGGCCGGCACCTCGACGTGCGAGATCACGACGACCGTCGAGCCGTCGTCGCGGGCCGTCGTGAGGACGTCGCGCACGAGCCGACGGGCGGTCTCGGGGTCGAGTCCGGCGGTGGGCTCGTCGAGCACGAGCACCGGGAACCCCCGCAGGAGGGCACGGGCCAGCGAGATGCGCTGGGCCTGGCCGCCCGAGACGAGGACGCCCCGCTCGCCCACCGGCGCGTCGAGCCCGCCGCGCTCGGCGGCCCAGCGCCCCAGACCGCCGCGGTCCAACACCGCGAGCAGGTCGTCGTCGGTCGCCGTGTCGCGGGCGAAGAGCAGGTTCTGCCGCAGGGACTCGTCGAAGAGGTACGGCGTCTGCTCGATCAGGCCGACCGTGGCCCGGACGGCGGCCGGGGCGAGGGTGGCGGGGTCGACTCCCCCGACCTCGTAGCGACCCGTGTGCTCGACGAACCGGGCCAGCACCGAGGCCAGCGTGGTCTTGCCGGCGCCGCTGGGCCCTTCGACGACGACGCGGTCGCCCACGGCCACGTCGAGGTCGACGCCGCGGAGCGCGGGGCCGGCCGCCCCCGGCCACGTCTCCGAGACGCCGCGCAGACGCAGGGCGGGCGCGGGTGCCGACACGGCGGAGCCGTCCGATCGGACGAGCTCGACGGGGCCGGCGTCCGCCCCTCCGGCGGCCTCGCCGTCGACGCCGCCGGCCGGCACCGCGACCGGCCCCGCCGCCTCGACGCGGTCACCACTCGCCCGGACGCGACGCCAGGCGAGCCCGGCCGTCGGGACGGCTCCGACGACCTCGAAGACGGCGAGGGGCACGAGGGCGACCAACGCGAACGCCGGGCCGGTCAGCCCGCCCGAGGCGACGTCGGGTGCGACGACGGGGATCGTCGCGAGCACGGCGGCGCCCGACAGCGCCGAGAGCACGGCGGCGACGGCGCCCCGGGTCAGGGCCGGACGCGAGGGGGCGCGGCGCGGGTCGGCGTCGAGCCCCGCGACCCGGCCGAGCTGGCGGTCCACCGCCTCGAACGCGACGAGCACGTCGAGGTTCTGCACGAGGTCGACGACGGCGGCCGAGAGCGCCCCCCGCCGGTCGGCGAGGGTGCGCTCGCTGCGGCGGGCGAGCCGGTCGGCCGCGACGCAGCCGACGACGAACGCGACGACGAGGGCGCCCGCCAGGACGACCGCCGCCGCCGGGGACACGAGGGCGACGCCGACGATGGCGACGACCGAGGTGAGGCCCGACACCACGAGCGGCTGCACGACCCGCAGGGGCAGGTCTTGCAGGGCGTCGACGTCGCCGACGACGCGGGACAGCAGGTCGCCGCGATCCGTGCGGCCGAGGCCCGCCGGCGCGACGCGGATCAGGCGCCGGTAGAGCTCGGTGCGGACCACCGCCAGCTGGCGGAAGGCCGCGTCGTGGCTCGACAGCCGTTCGAGGTAGCGGAAGACCGCCCGGGTCAGGGCGAAGGCGCGGACGCCGACGACGGCGAGCGAGAGGTAGAGGATCGGCGGCTGCTCGGCGGCCCGCGTGATCAGGTACGCCGACGCCGCGAGCAACGCCACCGCCGACAGGGCGCTGAGCGATCCGAAGACGATGCCGGGGGCGGCCCGGCGCCCACGGGGCTGGGCGGGGCGGAGCAACGAGCGGGTCACGAGAGACCTCCGATCGGGACGACGACGTCGGCGGCGTCGCTCACGGCGCGGCGGTGCGTGGCGGCGACCACGGCGACGCCCGAGGCCGCGATGCGACGGAGTCCCTCGACGACCCGGGCCTCGGCGACGCGGTCGGGCGCCGACGAGGGCTCGTCGACCAGCCGGAGGCGCGCCCCGACCCGGACGAGCCGGTACCGCGCCCGGGCCACCGACACCCGCTGCGCCTGGCCGCCGGACAGCCCCTGGCCGCCGGCCCCGAGCACGAGCGCCGGGTCGAGGCCGGCCGCGCCGGCCAGGTCGAGGGCGCGCACGACGGCCTCGGGGGCGGGCTCACCCGCGTCACCCAGGGCGACGTGCTCGGCGACGGTGCCGGACGACAGCGTCGGCGACTGGCCCGACCAGGCGATCTCGTGGCGGGCGGGGGCGCGGCCCGACGAACGCCACACCACCCGGCCCCCGCCCGGTCCAGCCCGGGCACCGCGTCGAGCAGGGTGGACGTCCCGGCACCGCTCGGGCCGACGACCGCGGTGACGCGACCCGTCTCGGCGACGAACGAGGTCTCGGCCAGCCGCGCCGCGCCTCCTCGGCTCACCGAGACCCGGTCGACGACGAGCGCGTCGGCCTCGGCGCGGGGCTGGGCCCGATCGGCGACGGCCGTCGCTCCGGTCGGCCCGGTCGGCCCGGTCGGCCGGGGCGCGACGTCGCCCGGCTCGTCGTCCAGCAGCTCGAAGACGTCCTCCGCCGCCGCGACCCCGTCGGCCGCGGCGTGGTAGTGGGCTCCGACCTGGCGCAGGGGCAGGTAGGCCTCGGGGGTGAGCAGCAGCACGAACAGCCCGGCGGTCAGCCCCATCGACCCCTCGACGAGCCGGATGCCGATCGACACGGCGACGAGCGCGACCGACAACGACGCCGCGAGCTCGAGCACGAAGCCGCTGAGGAACGACACGCGCAGCACCTTGACCGTCTCGACCCGGTAGTCGTCGGTGAGGCGGCCGATCCGCTCGACCTGGCGCCGCTCGCGACCGAACGCCTTGAGGGTCGACGCCCCGCCCACGGCGTCGGCGAACGACGAGGCGAGGTGTGTCAGGCGGTCCCACTGCCGGTTCTGGGCGGCACGGGTCGTCCACCCGATCAACACCATGAAGACGGGGATCAACGGCAGCGTCACCACGACGATGAGGGCCGACAACCAGTCGTGCAGCGCCATGACGACGATCAACAGCGGCGTCGCGAGGGCCGTGAGCACCAGCTGCGGCAGGTAGCGGGAGAAGTACTCGTCGAGAGCGTCGAGCCCCGGGCCGACCAGGGTCGCGACGCGCGCCGAGGAGTGCCGGTCGACCCAGGCGCGCCCCCGGTCGGCGACCGCGCGGACCACCCGGGACCGCAGCTGGCTCTTGACCTGCGCCGCGGCCCGCGCGGCCGTCACCTCGAGAGCCCACGCCACGAGCGACCGCGCCGCCACCGAGACGCCGAGCCCCAGCAGGGCGGTCGAGAGCCCGGAGGTGCTCCCCTCGACGACCTGGACCACGGCCGTCGTCGTGAACCAGGCCACGGCGACGATCGCGACCGTCTGCGCGAGGCCGAGCACGGCGCCGAGCCCGAGGAACACCCGGGCGGCGGAGGCGTAGCGCAGGAGGCGCGGGTCGAGCGGCTTCACGGACGGCGGCTCAGTGCGCGGCCGGGATCGCCGCACGGGTGATCCGTTTGCGGAAGATCCAGTAGGTGAAGCCCTGGTAGCCGAGGATGAGCGGGACGAAGACGAGGGCGACCCAGCTCATGATCGTCAGGGTGTAGGTCGAACTCGACGCGTTGGCGATCGTGAGGCTGTTCGCCGGATCGTTGCTCGCCGGCATCACCCCGGGGAAGAGCGCCGCGAACAGGCTCGACACCGCCAGGGCGATCGTGACGGCCATGAGGCCGAAGGACCGCCCCTCACGGCCGCGGAGGTTCGCCACGAACGACGCGATCAGGGTGACGGCTGCCACAGCCGAGAAGGCGACCGACACGAGGGTCCCGTGCATCAGCGAGGTCAGGGCCAGGAAGGCCGCGGCGACGACGATCGTGACGACCCCGGCTCGGCTGGCGAGACGCCTGGCCCGACCGCGGATCTCGCCCTCGGTCTTGAGCGTGACGAACACCACGCCGTGCGTGAAGAAGAGCAGCAGGGTCGTGAGGCCGCCCAGCAGGGCGTAGGGGTTGAGCAGGTCGAGCAGTGTCCCGGTGTAGTTGTGCCCCTCGTCGAGCGGCACGCCCTGCACGACGTTGGCGAAGACGAGGCCCCAGACGAACGCCGGCACGGCCGAGCCGACGACGATCATGAGGTCGAAGCGGCGCTTCCACGAGGACTCGGGGCGCTGGTGGCGGTACTCGAACGAGACGCCCCGAGCGATCAGGGCCAACAGGATGAGCAGCATCAGGAGGTAGAAGCCGCTGAACAGCGTGGCGTACCACTCGGGGAAGGCGGCGAACAGGAACGCGCCGGCGACGATGACCCAGGTCTCGTTGAGGTCCCAGACCGGGCCGATCGTGTTGATCAGCACACGCCGGTCGGTGTCGTCGCGCCCGAGGAAGGGCAGCGACATGCCGACCCCGAAGTCGAAGCCGTCGAGCACGAAGTAACCGACGAAGAAGAAGCCGAGGATGACGAACCAGAGGGTGGGGAGGTCCATGGTCAGAGCCTTTCTCGCGTCGGTTCGGTGGAGGTCGTGGGCATCAGTAGACCGTCGCCTCGTGGCGGATCTCGCCCGACACGGGGTCGGGCTCGGGGGCGTCGGCCGGCCCCTGCTGGGCGGCCTTGACGATGAGCTTGAACTCGACGACCGCGAGCGTGCCGTAGATCAGGGTGAAGGCGACGAGCGAGATGAGCACCGTCAGGCCGGTGACCCCGGGCGAGACGCCGTCCTCGGTCTTGAGCAGCCCGAAGACGAGCCAGGGCTGCCGACCCATCTCGGTGAAGACCCAGCCGACGATCATGGCGAGGAGGGGCATCGGGTAGCTGAAGACCGCGGCCCGCCAGACCCACTTGTTCTTCGGCAGGCGCCCCTTGCGGGTGATCCAGAGGCCGACGAGCGAGACGAGGACGCTGACCATGCCGAGGCCCATCATCCAGCGGAAGGACCAGTAGGTGACCCAGATGATCGGGGTGTAATCGCCCGGACCGTAGAGCTGCACGTACTGCGCCTGCAGGTCGTTGATGCCCTCGACCGTGCCGTCGAACGTGTGGGTCGACAGGAACGACAGCAGATACGGCACCCGGATGCTGAAGAGCTCGTGCACCCCGTCGGGCGTGCCCAGGGTGAAGATCGAGAACGAGGCGTCGGCACCGGTGCTGGTCTTGTACAGCGCCTCCGCGGCCGCCATCTTCATGGGCTGGGTCTCGACCATCGCGAGGCCGAGCTGGTCGCCCGTGATGAAGGTGAGCGCGCCGGCGGCGACCATCGTCCAGAGACCGAACCGCAGGGCCGGACGCATCGTCTCGAGGTGCTGGTTGCGGGACAGGTGCCAGGCGGCGACCGCGACGATGACCGCGGCCGAGACCATGAAGCAGGCGAAGATCGTGTGCGGGAACGCGGCGAGGGCCACCTTGTTGGTCAGCACCTCCCAGATGCTGGTGAGTTCGGCCCGACCCTTCTCCTCGTTGATGTCGTAGCCGACCGGGTTCTGCATGAAGGCGTTCGCGGCGATGATGAAGTACGCCGAGAGGATGCTGCCGACGGTCGCGCCCCAGATGCTCAGCAGGTGCAGCTTCGGCGGCACCTTGTCCCAGCCGAAGATCCAGATGCCGATGAAGGTCGCCTCGAGGAAGAACGCGAGCAGGCCCTCGAGCGCGAGCGGGGCGCCGAACACGTCGCCGACGAAGCGCGAGTAGTCGGACCAGTTCATGCCGAACTGGAACTCCTGCACGATGCCGGTCACGACGCCCATGGCGAAGTTGATCAGGAAGATCTTGCCGAAGAACTGGGTCAGCTGCAGGTAGTGGATGCGGCCGGTGCGCACCCATGCCGTCTGGAAGACCGCCACCGTGAACGCCATGCCGATCGTGAGGGGCACGAACAGGAAGTGGTAGATCGTGGTGAGCCCGAACTGCCAGCGGGACAACAGCAGCGGGTCGAGCAGCTCGTTCATCGGGATGTGCCTTCTCCCTCGGATGGTGGTGGTGGTCGTGCGTCGCACCGTCGGGACGTGACGAGCATAGATCCGCAGATGGACGACACCTGTCGTTTACGGCACCCGGGCGCCGTGCACTCGCTGTGAATAGGCTCGGCCGGGTGAACGACGTGCTGACGACCCTGCTCGACCTGGTGCAGTCCGTCGACCCCGTGCTGAGGACGGTGCTGGCCGGCGTCGCCATGGTGCTCGAGACGTCGGTGCTCCTCGGCCTGATCGTGCCGGGCGACACGGTGGCGATCGTGTCGGCGACGGCGGTGGCCTCACCGTTCGAGTTCGGGGCACTCGTGGTCGCCCTCGTCCTGGGCGCCCTGGTGGGCGAGAGCGTCGGGTTCGCCCTCGGCCGCTTCTTCGGACCGAAGATCCGGGCGAGCGCGCTCGGCCGACGCCTCGGCGAGGCGAACTGGGTGCGGGCCGAGAACTACCTCGCCCGACGGGGCGGCATCGCCGTCTTCGTGTCGAGGTTCCTGCCGGTGCTGCACTCGCTGATCCCGCTGACCGTCGGCACGAGCCCGATGCGCTACCGGACGTTCCTCACCTGGACGGCCCCCGCGTGCGTCCTCTGGGCGCTCGCCTACGTCTCCGTCGGCGCGGCGGCCGCAGGCAGCTACCGCGAGCTCGCGGACGGCCTGCACCAGGCCGGCTACGTCTTCGTCGGCATCATCGCCGTGTTCGTCCTGCTCGTCGTCGTCGTGAAGAAGGTCCTGCACCGCCGCGAGGAGCGCCACATGGCGCACCCCGACGGGGACGCGGGCGACGACGGGTCCTGACCCGCGCCTCCTCGTGTTCGCCTCGGGGCAGGGACTCGGACGACGGAGAGCCCCGTTCCGAGGACGGAACGGGGCTCTCCGCGAGGGCGCCTAGCTGTCGAGCAGGCCCTTCTCGGTCAGGTAGTCCTTGGCGATCGTGGCCGAGGACTCCTTGTCGGTCTGGCTCTTCGAGTTGAGCTTCTGCAGGTCGGAGGCGCTCAGGACCGCGTCGACGCTCTCGATGACGTCCTGGGCGTCGGAGTCGACCTTGTCGGACACGATCGGGACCACGTTCTGCGGCAGGATCATGTTCTCGGGGTCGTCGAGGGTGACCAGGTCGTTCTCGGCGATCAACGGGCTGGCCGTGTAGATGTCGGCCAGCTGCACGCTGCCGTCGGTGAGGGCCTTGACCGTCAGGGGTCCACCGCCGTCGTCGATCGGGGTCGAGGTGACGTCGACGCCGTAGATGCTCTTCAGGCCGGGAGGGCCGTAGGGGCGCTCGGCGTTCTCGGGCGGAGCACCCAGCGTCAGCGTGCCGGAGTAGTTCTTGAGGTCGGCGAGGCTCGTGATGTCGTTGTCCTCGGAGAACTCTTTCGTGACGTTGTAGCTGTCCTGGTCGGACGCCGCGGCGGCCTTCAACGCGGTCAGACCGTCGGGCAGGGCGGCGGCGAGGGCCGTCTCGACCTCTTCGGGCGACTTCGCGGTCTCTTCTTTGTCGTAGTACTGCAGGAGGTTGCCGGTGTACTCGGGGAAGACGTCGATCTTGCCTGACTCGAGCTCGGGCAGGTACACCTCGCGCTGACCGATCTGGTACTCACGGGAGACCTTGTAGCCCTTCGCCTCGAGCGCCTGGGCGTAGAGCTCGGCGATGATCTCGTTCGAGTAGTACTGCTGCGAGCCGACGACGATCGTGTCGCCGTCGCTCGACGAGGACGAGTCCCCCGAGCTCAGCGGGTCGCTCGACGAGCACCCTGCCAGGGCCACCATGGCCCCGATCGCGACTGCGCCGAGAACGGTGAGCCGGCCCTTCTTGTTCGCTGTGATCACTGTGTGCCTTTCGTGAGGGGTGTTGCCGTGACCGCCCCGGGCCGGACGGCCTTGGAGCGGGTGTCGGAGGGGCGTCCTGCCGTGACCCCGGCGGGGACGACGAGACGCTGGACGATCGAGAAGAGGATCTCGAGGACGACCGCGAGGGCGATGACGAGGATGGAGCCCGCCAGCATCTTCGGGTAGTCGTTCGCCCGCAGGCCCGTGATGATGTAGCTGCCGAGACCACCCGCGCCGACGAAGGTCGCGAGGGTCGCCGTCGCGACGACCTGGAGGACGGCCGACCGGATGCCGCCGATCAGGAGGGGCAGCCCGAGGGGCATCTCGACCTTCGCCATGATCTGCCACTCGGTCATGCCGACGGCCCGCGCCGCATCGACCGTCTTGCGGTCGACGGCCTCGAATCCCGAGTAGGCACCGGCGAGAACGGACGGGATTGCCAGGATGACGAACGAGATGATCGGCGCGGTGAGGCCGATGCCGACGGACAGGGCGATCAGGGTGATGACGCCGAACGAGGGCAGGGCTCGCGCGCCACCCGAGATCGAGACGGCGATCGACCGACCACGGCCGGTGTGTCCGATGAGGTAACCGACGGGGATCGCGATGACCGAGGCGATCACCACCGAGAGGGCGCTGTACCAGAGGTGCTGGCCCAGTCTCGTGGGGATGCCGTCGGCACCGGCCCAGTGGGCCGGGTCCGCGAGCCAGGCGAATGCCTCGACGAAGAAGTTCACGGCAGCACGACCTTCTGGCGGGCCTGGACGGGCGCCACGGGCTTGGACTTCGCGTCCTTGCGGCTCCAGGGCATGAGGACCCGCCCGAGGAGCACGAGCAGGAAGTCCAGCACGAGGGCCAGGACGATGGTCAGCACGATCCCCGTCACGATCTCGGCGGTGATGTCGCGCTGGAAACCGTCGATGAAGAGGAGTCCGAGACCGTTCACCCCGAGGACACCGCCGACGGTGGCCAGGCTCACCGTGCTCACCACCACGACCCGCAGGCCGGCGAGCATGACCGGACCCGCCAAGGGGAACTCCACCCGCCAGAACCGTTGCCATGACGAGTAGCCCACAGCCGTCGCCGACTGCGTGACGTCGGCCTCCACGGCGGCGAGGGCGTCCGCCACCGATCGGACCATGAGGGCGATGCCGTAGAGGGTGAGGCCGATGACGATGTTGACGGGGCTTCGCAACGAGGTGCCGAAGACCACCGGCAGGGCGATCAGGAGAGGCAGCGACGGGATCGCGTAGAAGAGGCCGGCGACAGTGAGGATGCCCCGGGACACCCGGTACCGGTTCGCGAACCAGCCGATGGGAACCGAGATGACGAACGCCAGGATGACCGGCGGCACGCTCAGGCCCAGATGCACGATCGTCTTGTCGAGGATGTAGTCGCTGTTGGACCAGATCCAGTTCACGACGTCCACCCACCTCGGACCGGTTCGGTCAACACCCCGGCGGTGCGTCCGTCGCCGTCGACCACCACCTGACCGGTCGGGGTCTGCTCGACGTGCAAGGCGCGCTTGCCCCGGTTGGCACCGATGAACTCGGCGACGAAGTCGGTCGCCGGCGCCGAGAGGATCTCGGCGGGAGTGCCCTGCTGGGCGATCTGGCCGCCCTTCTCGAGGATGACGACCTGGTCACCCAGGTAGAAGGCCTCGTCGATGTCGTGCGTGACGAAGACGACGGTCTTGTCGAGTTCGCGCTGCAGCCGGATGAGCTCTTGCTGCAGATCGGATCGCACGAGCGGGTCGACGGCACCGAACGGCTCGTCCATGAGCAGGATGTTCGGGTCGACGGCGAGGCCGCGAGCGACACCCACGCGCTGTTGCTGCCCGCCGGACAGCTGGCTCGGGTAGCGCTGGGCCAGGTCGCGGTCGAGCCCGACCGTGTCCATCAGCTCGAGGGCGCGGTCGCGGGCGACCTTCTTGGACGTGCCCTTGAGCACGGGGACGGTGGCGATGTTGTCGACGACCTTGCGGTGCGGCAGCAGTCCGGAGTTCTGCATGACGTAGCCGATGCTGCGGCGGAGGCCGACGGGCTCGAGGTCGCCGATCGACTTGCCGTCGATCTCGATGACGCCGGACGTCGGGTCGACCATCCGGTTGATCATCCGGAGGATCGTCGTCTTGCCGCAGCCGCTCGACCCGACGAAGACGGTGGTCTTGCGGGACGGGATCACCAGGCTGAAGTCGTCGACCGCCAGGGTGCCGTCAGGGTACTGCTTCGTCACGGAACGGAACTCGATCATGGGTGGCTCATTCCTCGTGGGCAGCACGAATCGACACTTGCCAGGGCGTTCACCCAACCACAGATCTCGACGATCTGTCATCGACCCCGCCGGGGCCCATGAAGCCGGCCGTCACGCGGCCCGTGAGGTCAGCGCGCGCCGACGAGGGGCTCGAGGTAGCCCGTCAGCACCGTGCGGCACTGGCCGACGAAGCGGTCGTCGCCCTCGGCGTCGTCGATGAAGGCGCGCGCCAGCAGGGCGTTCGCGATCTCGACCGCCACCTGGAGGCCCAGCTCGAGTTCGTCGGTGCGCGTGACCGCGCAACGCTCGACGAAGAACGCGAGCAACTGCTCGGCCAACGGGTTCGTGTACTGGCGCGTCTCGGGCGTGCGCACGTCGGGTGCGTCGGCGAAGCGGATGGCGCGGAAGCCGGGCTCGCTGCGGTACATCTCGGCCTTGGCGTCGACGAAGAGGTCGACCGCACGGCGCCAGTCGGTGACGGCGTCGTCGGACACGGCCTCGCCGACTCGGACGGTCAGGCGCTGGACGGACCGCAGGGCGAGGGCGTCGACGACGGCGATGCGGTCGGGGAAGTAGCGGTAGACCGTGCCGATCGAGGCACCTGCCCGTTCGGCGACCATGGCCGTGGTCAGACGCTCGTAGCCGATCTCGTCGATGATGGCCGCAGCCGCGTCGAGCAGCCCGGTGAGCCGCGCGGAACTGCGAGCCTGGACGGGCTCGTTCCTGAGCAGCGGTGAACCCCCGGGCAGTGCGTCATTGACGTCGGTGACGAGCAACGTTTCTCCGTTTCGTGGCGATGCCTCGACGGGGTCGGGCACGGTGCGATGACGTCGGAGGGGGACCGAAGTGTCGGTCACCGGATGTCGGCGGCTGCCACCAGAATGGATCGCATGTGCGGACGATTCGTGATGGCACGCGCCTCGAGCGACCTGGTGGCCCTGTTCGACGTCGATGTATCAGGAGACACTCTCCCAGAGCCTTCCTGGAATATCGCTCCGACCCGGCCGGTGAGTCTCCTCGTCGACGCGGCACCTCGAGGTGCCGACGCCGGTGGCCCGCCGGTCCGACGCCTCGCGTCGGCCCGCTGGGGTCTCGTGCCCGGTGGCTCGGCGGGCCCCGACTCCGGTCCCCCGCTGTTCAACGCACGATCCGAGTCGGCCGCCGAGAAACCCCCGTTCCGCGACGCCGCGGGCTCGCGCCGTGGCCTGGTCCCGGCCACGGGCTGGTACGAGTGGCAGACCCTGCCCGACGGCTCGAAGCGCCCCGTCCTCGTGCGGCTGCCCGACGACGAGGTGGTCCTGTTCGGTGCGCTCTACGAGTGGTGGCGCGACCCGTCGGCCGAGGTCGGCGCCCCGTCCCGGTGGCTGCTGTCGACGACCGTGCTGACCCGCGCCTCCTCGGGTCCGGTGTCCGACGTGCACGACCGCATGCCGGTGCTCGTCGGCACCGACGTCATGGACGACTGGCTCGACCCCGAGACCGAGGGCGACGACGACCTGGTGCAGGGCATCGCGGGCCTCAGCGACGAGATCGCCGAGCGCCTGCTGCACCACGAGGTCGGCCCCGAGGTCGGTTCGTCGTCCGTCGACCACCCGGGTCTGCTCGCTCCCGTCGGCTGACCCGCCCGTTCGACGACCGCTCGTGCGAGACTGAGCGGATGCCCGACACCCGCAAGGCACCGCCCGCCGCCGTCGAGCCCTTCCTGCACCGAGCGGCCCGCATCGAGAACTCCGTCCACCGCTTCCGCGAGAAGCGGGCTCGGCGTCGTGGCCTCCTCCCCACGGTCGTGCCGTACACCGGCTACGGCGCTCCGGGATGGGCCCGGGTGCTGTCGCGCGTCCTGCTCACCCGCACGGGCACGCTGTCGGGTGTCGACCGCCTCAACGTCCGGGGGTGGCGCAGCTTCACGAGCGTGCCCGTCGAGAAGGCCCTGGTCGAGATCTCGCTCGGCGGTCGCGTCCAGCGCGTCCAGGCCGACCGCGGCGGCGTGCTCGACGCTCGCATCGCCGTCGACCTCGAACCCGGCTGGCACGTCGCGACCCTGACCACCGAGGGGTCCGTACCGGTCGAGGCACCGATCTTCGTCATCGATCCGGAGGCGCGGTTCGGCATCGTCTCGGACATCGACGACACCGTGATGGTCACCTCGCTGCCCCGGCCGCTGCTCGCCGCCTGGAACACCTTCGTGCTGAACGAGCACGCCCGGCGCCCCGTGCCCGGCATGGCCGTGCTGTACGAACGCCTGAACGCGGCGAACCCCGGGTGCCCCGTCATCTACCTGTCGACGGGGGCCTGGAACGTGGCGCCGACGCTGTCCCGCTTCCTGTCCCGCAACCTGTACCCGAGCGGCGCACTGCTGTTGACCGACTGGGGCCCCACCCACGACCGGATCTTCCGCAGCGGACGTCAGCACAAGCAGGAGTCCCTGCGCCGTCTCGCCGACGAGTTCCCCGAGCTCAAGTGGCTGCTCGTCGGTGACGACGGGCAGCACGACGAAGAGCTGTACGGGACGTTCCTGCACGACCACCCCGAGAACGTCGCCGCCGTGGCCATCCGCCAGTTGTCACCCAGCGAGGCGGTGCTGGCCGGTGGCCGCTCGCGGTCGGAGCACGCCGAGGGCAGCGACGTGGTCTGGGTGTCGGCACCCGACGGCGCCGGCCTGTGGGAGCAACTGCTCGACAACGGCGTGATCGACTGACCCTGGCTCGACGTGATGTTCCTGGAATAGTGGGATGATCCCGTTTTCTGGGTGAAACTTACTGTTATAGTGGTTCATCCCGTGATTGGAGCATCGTGTTCGACGACGATCAGGCACCATCCTCGAGTGCGCCCTCACTCGTCTCGACCGACGAACGCGAACGCCAGGTCGGCGAGCAGGTCCGTCGCCTGAGGCTCGACCAGGGGCTGGACCAGCTCGAGCTCGCTCGACGTGCCGATCTGTCACCCAGCACGGTGCAGTCCCTCGAGGCGGGGCGGGGCAGCACCCTGCGCTCGCTCGTCCGCGTCCTGCGGGCCCTGGGTGCCGACGACGCCCTCGGGAACATCGCCCCGGCGAGCGCCGTCAGCCCGCTCGACGTGCTGCGGTCGTCGGGCGACGAGCCGCGACGTCGGGTGTACCGCCCCCGGGGTGCACGATCGTCGGGCGACGGCTCGTGAGCTGGGTCCCGGTCCGGGCGGTCGAGGTGACGGCGTGGGGCCTGCGGGTGGGGGCCGTGGCGCTCGACCCGGGCCTCGGGGCGTACGTCTTCGAGTACTACCCGGACTGGGTGGCTCGGGGCATCGAGCTGGCGCCGCTGACGATGCCGGTCCGCACCCGGCGGCACGTCTTCCCGCAGCTGCCCGAGGCGACGTTCCACCGGCTTCCCGCCGTGTTGGCGGACGCGATGCCGGACGACTTCGGCAACGCGGTGATCGATGCCTGGTTGGTGCGGCAGGGGGTGTCGCGGCAGCAGGTGAGCCCGCTGGACCGGTTGGCGTACATGGCGGACCGGGCCATGGGGGCGTTGGAGTTCCGGCCTTCGAGGGGGCCGCGCCAGCGGACGACGAGCGCGCTCGAGTTGAGCGCGCTGGTCGAGGGGGCACGCAGCGTGCTGGACGCCAGCTTCAGCGACGACCACGAGACCGAGTCGGCGATCCGGTCCTTGATCCAGGTGGGGACGTCGGCGGGTGGGGCGCGGGCGAAGGCGGTGGTCGCGTGGAACCGCGGGACGGGTGAGATCCGGTCGGGTCAGTTGGCGGCGCCGGACGGGTTCGAGCACTGGTTGATCAAGTTGGACGGGTTGGGCCCGGACTCCGAGTTGGGGTCGGGCGGCCTCTCCGGCCGGGTCGAGTACGCGTATTCGCTGATGGCCGGGGCGGCGGGGATCGACATGGCCGAGTGCCGGCTGCTCGACGAGAACGGGCGGTCGCACTTCATGACGCGTCGGTTCGACCGTCGGGTCGAGGGCAAGGCGCACGTCCTGACGCTGTGCGGGGCGGCCCATCTCGACTTCCGGCAGCGACAGGCGCACGACTACGGGCAGCTGTTCGACGTGGTCCGTCGCCTGGGGCTGGGCGACGAGGCGATGGCGCAGGCGTTCCGCCGGATGGTCTTCAACGTGCTGGCGGCCAACAACGACGACCACACGAAGAACTCGTCGTTCTTGCTGGCGGGGCCCGAGGCGCCATGGGGACTGTCGCCCGCGTACGACGTGACGTTCGCGCACAACCCGACCGGGCGGTGGACGTACCAGCACCTCATGGGGGTGGACGGCGTGTACCGCGACGTCTCGCGGGCCGACGTAATGCGCCTGGCCGACCGCTTCCTGGTGCGGGACGCGTCGGGCATCGTCGACGAGGTGCGTGACGCGGTGCGGCGGTGGCGGTCGTTCGCCGACGAGGCCGGCCTGCCCCGCGAGGCGGTCGACCACGTCGAGGAGGCGCTGCCCGGCTGGTGAGGCCGCGTGCGCCCCCGGCGCCTCGGCTCCCAGCCCACAGAGGGGGTGGCCGATGTCGGTGGGGGTTCGTAGACTCCGTTCGAACACACATTCGAACGAGAGGTCGGCAGATGAGGGTGGACGAGAAGGTCCCGGTCGAGACGACCGCCGACGGGGCGCCCCTGCGCTTCGAGTGGCGGGGGGGCGGGTACGGCGTCGGCAGCCCGCCCGGGCTCTGGGGCACCCGCACCGACTGGTGGCGCTCGGCGACCCGGGCGCCGCGCGGGGCGAGCGCACACCTGCTCGAGATGACGGTCTGGCGGGTCGACGCGGTGCCGCTCACCGACGGCGCCCACCGGGTCGACGGCACCTTCGACCTGGCGCTCGACGGCCGGGGCGACTCGTGGTTGCTGCTCGGGGTGTTCGACGACCGGGTCGAGCAGCAGCTGTTCGCCTGACCCCGGGGCGCCGACACCGGGGCCGTGCCACCGGGGCTGTGCCATCAGGGGCTGTGCCATCCGGGGCTGTGCCATCCGGGAATGGCCCTCGTGCCACACTCGTTGCAGCACCAGGCGCCCTGCGCCTCGGGGACGCCGTGGTCCCGCACCACCCGCCTCCCCGACCGAAGAGAGCCTCCCGATGAATCCGTTGCTGTGGTTGTTCGACGCCCAGTTGCACATCGGCGACCAGACGATCCTCTGGCGCGAGGTGGTGGGTAACGTCTTCGGTCTGCTCAGCGCCCTCGGCGGCATGCGACGCAAGGTCTGGGCCTGGCCGATCGGCATCGTGGGCAACGCGCTGCTGTTCACCGTCTTCCTCGGCGCGGTGTTCGACACCCCGAACCCGGTGAACCTGCTCGGGCAGGCCGCACGCCAGGTGATGTTCATCGTCGTGTCGATCTACGGCTGGTACCGCTGGAAGCACGCCGGCGACACCGGCGGCGTGGCCGTCGAGCCCCGCTGGGCGGGGTGGAAGAACCGGGTGCTGATCGTCGTCGGCCTGGTCGGCGGCACCGCCCTGCTGACTCCCGTCTTCCGCCTGCTGGGGTCGTACGAACCCGTCTGGGCCGACGCCTGGATCTTCACCGGGTCACTCCTCGCCACCTACGGCATGGCCAAGGGCTGGGTCGAGTTCTGGTTGATCTGGGTCGCGGTCGACCTGGTCGGCACTCCCCTGCTGTTCAGTGCCGGCTACTACGCCTCGGCGTTCATGTACGTCTTCTACGGCGCCTTCACGCTCGCGGGGTTCGTCGTCTGGGCTCGCACCCGGCGACAGAAGCCCGAGGTCGAGACCCTCTGGCCCGACCCGACGCTGCAACGCTGACCCCTGACCCCTGACCCCTGGGCCCTGAGCCCTGCGACGCCGACCCCGACCGGGGGCGCGCTGGTTTGATGGGCGCATGCCCCTGCCCATCGAGAACTACGCACTGATCGGCGACCTGCACACCGGATGCCTCGTGGGCTCCGACGGCAGCATCGACTGGCTCTGCCTCCCCCGCTTCGACTCCGCCTCGACGTTCGGCGCCCTGCTCGGCGCCCACGCCGCCGGCCGGTGGCTCGTGGCCCCCGCCGACGCCGACGCCACCTCGACCCGCAGGTATGTGGACGACACCTTCGTGCTCGTCACCCGCTGGACGACGCCCACCGGCGTGGTCGAGGTCACCGACCTCATGCCCTACGGCGATCGGCGGGCCGACGTCGTCCGCCGGGTGACCGGCGTCTCGGGCACCGTCTCGATGCACGTCGACCTCGCGATCCGCTTCGGCTACGGCACGGCCGTCCCCTGGGGGCGGCAGGTCCCCGAGGGCGACGGCACCGCCCCCGCCGCCACGGCCGGGCCCGACGCCGTCGTCGTCCCGGGCCCCCGCCGCCCGTCCTCCGACCACACACACGAGGCCCCGTTCGACGACCCCGCCGGCGGGCCGGCCGCCCCCAGCCTCACCTGGTCCCCGCCGCCCGCGACCCGCCGACCGCCGTGGACGTGTCCGCGCGCATCGACGAGACCGTGACCTGGTGGCAGGACTGGGCGTCACGGTGCTCGGCGCCCGAGGTCTACACCCGTGAGGTGCACCGATCACTGCTGATCCTGCGGGCCCTGACCAACGAGGACACCGGCGGCATCGTCGCCGCCGCGACGACGAGCCTGCCCGAGCAGTTCGGCGGCTCGCGCAACTGGGACTACCGCTACGTGTGGCTGCGCGACGCGTCGATGACGCTCCAGGCGCTCATCCTGCACGGCTACGCGGAGGAGGCCGACCGGTGGCGCGGTTGGCTGCTGCGGGCCATCGCCGGGGACCCCGCGGACGTGCAGATCATGTACGGCCTGGCCGGTGAACGGTACCTGCACGAGAGCGAACTCGAGCAGCTCACTGGCTACGACGGCGCCTCGCCGGTGCGCATCGGGAACGCCGCGTACAAGCAGTACCAGGGCGACATCTTCGGCGAGGTGATGGTCGCCCTGCACGAGGCCCGTCTGCTCGGCGTCGAGGAGAGCGAGTACTCCTGGCCCCTGCAGCGTGCCCTCGTGCAGTACGTCGAGGACAACTGGACCCGACCCGACAACGGCATCTGGGAGATCCGGGGCGAGCTGCAGCACTTCACCCACTCGCGGGTGATGATCTGGGCCGCCCTCGACCGAGCGATCCAGGGAGTCGAGCAGTTCGACCTCGACGGCCCGGTCGACCGCTGGCGCGCTCTGCGCGACGAGGTGCGCGCCGAGATCGAGACCCACGGCTGGAACGCCGACCGCGCCTCCTTCACCCAGCACTACGGCACGACCGAGGTCGACGCGTCCCTGCTGCAGCTGTCGCAGGTCGGCTTCGTCGCCGCCGACGACCCCCGCATGCTCGGCACCGTCGCCGCCATCGAGCACGACCTGCTGCAGGACGGCCTGCTCATGCGCTACCGCACCGAGAGCGGCGTCGACGGCCTCGACGGGGCCGAGAACCCCTTCCTGACCTGCTCGTTCTGGCTGGCCGAGCAGTACGCCGCCTCGGGACGCGTCGACGACGCCGTCACCCTGATGGACCGCCTGGTCGGCTACTGCAACGACGTCGGCATGCTCTCGGAGGAGATCGAGGTCGCCACGGGACGACACGTCGGCAACACCCCGCAGGCGCTCTCGCACCTGGCTCTGGTGCGCGCGGCGGACGCGATCTCGCGCGCGAAGGCCGCGACGACGACGTCGTAGGCGCCCGACACGGCGACGGCCGCCCTGCTCTGACGAGCGGGGCGGCCGTGGACGGTGAGGCGGAGGATCAGGCGGGCCAGTCCTTCGGGCCGGTCGAACCGGCGGCGTAAGTGTCGAGCGGTACCTGGTCGGCCTTCCAGGCCTCGATCACGGGAGCGACGATCGCCCAGCAGCGCTCGGCCACGTCGCCGCGGATCGACAGCGTCGGGTCGTCGGGGAAGATGCCGCTCAGCACTTCGCCGTAGGGCGTGAGCTCGGGCTTGCCCAGGGTGACCGACATCGTCGACTTCTCGAGGTCGAAGGGGTTGCCGGAGCCGTTGGTCGTGACGCCGAGCTCCATCGTCTCGGGGCTGATCTCGATGCGCAGCGTGTCGGGCGTCGACGAACCGTTGAGGCCCTCGGGCAGCGCCGGGACCGGCTTGAAGGTGATGAGCACCTCTTTGCGGATCTTGGTCATGCCCTTGCCCGAGCGCAGGATGAACGGGACGCCGGCCCAGCGACGGGTCTTGACCTCGAACTCGACCTCGGCGAGGGTCTCGGTCTGACGGTCGTTGTCGACGCCGTCCTCGTCGGCGTACGCGGGGACGTCCTTGCCGTCGATGGTGCCGGCCGCGTACTGGGCACGTCGGCTCGAGGCGATCGGGTCGGCGTCCTTGACCCACGTGGCCCGCAGGACGCGCGCGATCTCGCTGCGCAGCTCGACCGAGTCGATGCTCGACGGGGCGTCCATCGCGATGACGGCGAGCACCTGCAGCAGGTGGCTCTGGATCATGTCGATCAGCGCGCCGGCCTTGTCGTAGTACTGGGCGCGACCCTCGAGCCCGAGGACCTCGTCGTAGAAGATCTCGACCTTCTCGATGTTCTCGCTGTTCCAGACCGGCTCGAACAGGCGGTTGGCGAAGCGCAGGCCGATCATGTTGAGGACCGTGGCGCGACCGAGGAAGTGGTCGGTGCGGTGGATGCGCTCTTCGGGGACGATCTTGAGCAGCTCGGCGTTCAGCTCGCGAGCGCTCTCTTCGTCCGATCCGAACGGCTTCTCGAGGGCGAGACGCAGGCCGTCGGGCAGGTCGATCTCGGCGAGCGCCTGGATCACCTTGGTGCTGATCGCGGGCGGCAGGGCGAAGTACATCACCGGGGTGCCCTCGCTGGCCTCGAACAGGGCCTTCAGGTGCTCGACCGTGGTCGGGTCACCCTGGATGTACCGGCTCGACGCCAGCGTCTTCTTCGCGAGGTCGCTGCCGGCGTCGCCGTTGAAGGCGGTCTTGACGACGTCGTCCCATTCTTCGGGGCTGCGCTCGCTGCGGCCGGTGCCGATGAGCTGGACGTCGACGCCGCGGTCGCTCTTGAGCAGGCTCGCGAGGCCGGGGAGCAGCAGACGCTCGGTGAGGTCTCCGCTGGCTCCGAGGATGATGAGGGTGGTGGTGTCTGTCACAGTGCAGCTTTCATGGGAGGGCGGCGATCGTGTCGTCGCTGGTCGATCAGGCGGCGGGGGTTCTCGGGGCCACGGGTGTCAACGCACAGGGGGGACGGGCATTCCCGTCGACCGCCCCGGCCGCGGAGGGCACGGGTCGCGTCTCGGCGCCGGTGCCCGGTCAACCGTACTGCTCCCCGGGGGTGAGCGCCGTATCGGGGTCAGCGGGCAGGGTCGGCGTCGCCGTCCTGCACGGTGTCGTGCGGGGCCGTGTCGCGGGGCGCGCTGTCGTCGTCGACCGGCCCCGTGCTGTCCGTGCCGCCCACCTGGCCGCCGGTGTCGTCGTCTTCGGCCGCGCGCGCCTCCTCGGCGGCGTCGTCCTCTGGGCGGGGTGCCGTGGTGTCGTCGGGGTCGAGCGCGGCGATGATGCGACCGAGCGAGACGGCGATGGAGACGCCGCCGCTCGTGTCCGTGGTCGGGCGGTCGCGGTGGCGGTCGACGGCGTCCCAGAGGTCGGCGACGCGGCGCCGGGCGTCGGTGAACGCGTCGACGTCCTCGGCCCCGTGGCGCCGGATCACCGTGGCGACGCCGTGCACGGCGTGGGCGACGTCGGGCGCGAGGTCGTCGGGCATGCCGATCTGGCGGCCGATCCGACGTCCGAGGATGCCCGAGACCTCGGCGACGTCCTGCAGGTGGAACGAGACGCGCTCGTACGTGGCGAGGTCGGCGTACTCCTGCCCGAGGTCGCGGCGGCGGAGCAACCACCGCGGGTTCATGTGACGGGACTCGTCCGCGTACGCGACGGTCTCGCGCACGCGGCGGAGGGTGCTCGGCAGGACGCCCACGCGACGCTCCCACTCGTCGTCCTCGAGGGGCCAGGGCGTCTCGAAGACGCCGGCGATCTCGTCGGCCCGGTCGGCGAGCGAGTCCTTCACCCGGGTGAGGCGCGCCTCGGCGCGCGAGGCGTAGAGCGGCGGCACGAGCAGCAGGTTGACCACGACGCCGACGACGACGCCGACCCCGATCTGGACGATGTAGCCCAACGAGTACGCCTCGGCGTTCGCCCCGCCGAGCAGCAGGACGAACAGCCCGGCCGTCAGCACCCAGTCGCGACCGGCGCCGAGCCAGCGGATGCCGGCCACGAGCACGCCGATCCCCACGACGACGGCCACCGCGAGCACCCCGGGC